>VXOC01000246.1 GCA_009840215.1 Gemmatimonadota bacterium
GGCGGGCGCGGATCGGGGTGGTGACCGGAGACGACCTCATGGACCGTCTCGACGAACTGCTCGCGCGCGGTCATTCCCTGGGCCACATGGAGACCGGGCGGCCCCTGGCCGAGATCCGCGGCCGGGTGCGGAGCGCGAACGTGTATCTGGGTGCGCGGCCCATCGTCGCGGCGCTGGCGAAGGGGGCCACCGTCGTGGTGACGGGCCGCTCAACGGACACCGCGCTCACCTACGGCCCGCTGGCGCACGCCTTCGGGTGGTCCTGGGACGCCTGGGATCTGCTCGCGAGCGGGGTGGTCGCGGGCCACGTCAACGAGTGCGGGGCGCAGGCGAGCGGTGGCAACTGCTCGGCCGAGTGGTGGTCGATTCCCGACCTTGCCGGTGTCGGTTTCCCCATTGTGGAGGCGGGTCCCGACGGGAGTTTCGTCGTCATCAAGCACCCGGGCTCCGGCGGGGCGGTGAATCTGCGCACCGTCAAGGAGCAGATCCTCTACGAGATGGGCGACCCGGCGTGCTACATCACCCCCGACGTGGTCGCGGACTTCACAACCATCCGGCTGTCGGACGAGGGTGGAGACCGGGTCAGGGTGCACGGCATTCGCGGACGGCCGCCCACACCGTCACTGAAGGTCTCGGTGGCGTATTCGGCAGGCTTCAAGGCGGTGGGAACGCTCGTCTACGCGTGGCCCGATGCGGCGGCCAAGGCCCGTGCCGCCGCGAGGGTCCTGCGTGAGCGACTTGACCGGCTCGGCCTGGCTTTTGAACGGGTTCTCGTAGAGTTGGTGGGGTGGGATGCCACCCACGGACACCTGGCCGGCGATCCCCCGGCGGATCTCCCCGAGGTGCAGTTGCGCGTGGGCGTGCGGGGAGAAGACCGCGCGCCGGTCGAGCGCTTCACCCGCGAGATCGCGCCGCTGGTGCTGACCGGACCTCCCTCCGTGACCGGGTTCGCGGGGGGACGTCCCCGCGTCCAGGAGATTGTGGCGTATTGGCCGGCCCTGATCGACCGCCGGACCGTCGAGCCCGGGGTGGCGGTTGACATGGTGGAGGTGTGAAGATGTGGTCCGGCCCGCTGCCCGTGAGTGTGCCAGATGGCTGAGGTACGACTCGTCGAACTGGCACACGCCCGTTCAGGAGACAAGGGCGACACGGCGAACGTGGGCCTAATCGTCTATGACGAGGAAGACTATCCACTCATACTGAAGATGGTTACGCCTGATCGTGTCAAGAAACACTTCAAGCACCTGGTGAAGGGTCCCGTGGAACGATTCCGGCTCGACAACCTGCACGCGGTCAACTTCCTCCTGCACGGGGCGCTCGACGGCGGGGGGACCGTTTCACTCATGACCGACGCGCAGGGGAAGGTGTTCAGCACGGCGTTGCTGCGGATGAAGATCGAGGTGCCGGACGAGGTGGCCGAGCGGGTGAGGGGAAGGGGACGGTATCCGGCTGCCGGAGCGGGGGACTCCCGATGAGCGCTTCAGGGAGGGGTTCGCTCGTTGTCCTCGAGGCCGGCGGCGGCGTTGCTACCCTCACGCTGAACCGTCCCCGGAAGCGCAACGCGCTCTCGTCGGAACTCGTAGCCGCGCTGTCGGCGGGGCTGGACCGGGCCGGAGACGATCCCTCGACAAGGGTCATCGCCCTGCGGGGTGCCGGACCGGATTTCTGCGCGGGGGCCGACCTGTCCGAGATCGCGGCCTCACAGCGGGAAGGCCCGGAGGCGGGGCTCGCCGATGCCCGCCGCCTGGGTGAGGTCTTCGTGCGGATTCGCGGCATCGACCGACCGGTGGTCGCGATCGTGCAGGGAAGGGCGCTGGGAGGCGGATGCGGGCTGGCCACCGCCTGCGACATCGTGCTTGCCCAGGAGAACGCGGTCTTCGGGTATCCCGAGGTCCACCTCGGCTTCGTGCCCGCGCTGGTGATGGCGCCGCTCCGCCGGAAGGTCCGCGAGGCGGCCGCCTTCGAGCTGGTCGCGCAGGGGCATCGGATCGGCGCCTCCGAGGCGGCGGATCTCGGGCTCGCCACACGTGTACTCCCCGAAGAGGGTTTCGATGCCGCCGCCGCCGAATACCTCCGGGAACTGGCCAGCCGGCCAGCTACCGCGGTCGCACTCGCCAAGCGTCTCTTCCATGGCTTCGAGGGAGTGGCCTTCGAGGACGCCGTCGCGCGGGGTGCCGAGGTCAACGCCATGGCCCGCCTGACCGAAGAGTGCAGGGAGGGCGTGAAGCGTTTCCTGAACCGGAAGGACGACTAGCCATGTTTCGCCCATCGAGGAAACGGAGGGAGGGGGAGGACCGCTTCCTGGCCTGGAAGGTCCAACTCTTCCTGATCGGCGCGGCCGCCGCGTTCGCTGGCATGGCCATGTCGCTGTCCTGGCTTGTCTGGGTCGGGATCGCGGTCCTGCTGGTGGCCATGGTGTTGCGGTTCCTCAACGTAAGGGACTGACACCGTCCCTTTGGGACCCGCTGCTCATTCATCCACATTGTAAACCGTAGTTGACAGTTTGTCATGTGTACTATACATGACTGATCGGCGGGGCCAACCGATTGCGTCCCAATCCGCCATTCTCGCGCCCGGCCGCGTCGCCCTGTTTCCCGGTGTGCGAACGGAAACCGAGCCCCCGCCCAACCCCGCCGCCCGCGCTGTGCTGCGCGAGAAGTTCGGCTTCGATGGCTTCCGTCCCGGACAGGAGAGCCTGATCAGCAGCGTCCTGGCGGGACGCGACACCCTCGGCGTCCTCCCGACGGGTGGCGGCAAGACGCTCTGCTACCAGCTTCCCGCCTTCATCATGGACGGTCTGGTGATCGTGGTCAGCCCGCTCATCTCCCTCATGCAGGACCAGGTCGACCGCGCCCGAAAGCTCGGCCTGAGCGCGTCCTCGCTCACTTCCCAGGACCCGAAGGAGTCCCAGCGGCGCACCGAAGCGGACATCGCGGCCGGGACCCTCGACCTTCTCTTCTGCTCGCCGGAGCGCCTCGAGGCCACGCGGCTGCGATCCATTCTCGCCGCGGCGCCCGTTTCCCTGATCACCATAGACGAGGCGCACTGCATCTCCGAGTGGGGCCACGAGTTCCGGCCAGCCTTCCGTCGCATCCACAGCCTGCGTTCGATCGTCCCGGCACCGGTGCTGGCCGTGACCGCTACCGCCACCCCCGCCGTCCGGGACGACATCACCAGAGTACTGCGCATGACGGATCCCTTCAGGGTCGTCACCTCGTTCGATCGCCCCAACATCCGCTGGCTCGTCACGCGGCTGCGCTCGGGTCCCGACCGCATCCGCGCCATGGTGCGCATCGTTCGCAGGGCTCCGCCGGAGTGCCGCGAACGGGCGCTGATCGTCTACGCCCCCACGCGGCGGCTGGTGGTCAGCGTCCGCCGGGCCCTTGCAAGCCTCGGCGTCATCGGCGACGCGTATCACGCCGCGCTCCCCAGCGAGGAGCGGCAGGCCGTTCAACAGCGTTTCATGTCGGGCGAGTCCAACGTGGTCGTGGCCACCTGCGCCTTCGGCATGGGCATCGACCGCGGGGACGTGTGGGCGGTCTTTCACTACGCCTTCCCCGGCTCGCTCGAGAGCTACTACCAGGAGGCGGGCCGGGCCGGCCGTGACGGAGCCGAGTCGATCGCCCTCGGCTTCGTCCACCGCGACGACTGGAAGGTCCCCGAGGCGTTCCTGAACCGGGCCTATCCGCGGCCGCGCGATGTGCTCGGATTGCTGCGCAGGATCGAATCGGCAAGCGCCCGCGGCTCCGTTCCATCCCCGACCACTCTCCTGGGTCCCGGGTCCGACAGGGTTCCCCACCTCAAGTGGCTCATGCGGTCGGGGGCGATCCGGGTGGACCCGTTGCTGGCGGAGTGGATCGACAACTGGCCCGACCGTGAAGAGGGAGAGCCGCCCCCCGTCTCGGGACCGTCCGTCACACCCACCGGAAGCACACCCGACCTGTCACCGCTCCTGGCCGCCCGCGGACAGGCCGGGGGTCGGCTCCGCGCCATGCAGCGCTACTGCGGCCGCCGGGGATGCCGCAGGATGGCGCTGTTGCGTTACCTTGGAGAGGTGCCCGGTCGCCGGTCATGCGGCTCCTGCGACAGGTGCGAGCGCCGTCGGAGTCCCGCCGCACACCACCTGCCGGCCTGAATCAAGTACCAGTCGCCGTCGCGCGATGGATCCATATCTCAATCCCGATCATCTGAGTTTGCAAGCCGATGTCCGCCGGTTCGCGCTCGACAGCATCGTACCTGTCGCCCGTGAACTGGACGAGACGGGCCGTTTCCCCTGGGACAACGTCAAGTCCATGGGCGAACGGGGGTGGCTGGGGGTGCCCGTGCCGGGGGAACTGTCGGGGATGGGCCGGGACTACCTGAGCTATGTCCTGGTGATCGAGGAACTGGCGAAGCACGACGCCAGCCACGCCATCACGGTCTCCGCCCACACCACCCTGGCCATGTCGCCGATCCTCGCCTTCGGGACGGAAGAGCAGAAGCACCGCTTCGTGCCGCTGCTGGCATCGGGCCAGGTGCTCGGAGGCTTCGGGCTGACCGAACCCGGAGCGGGGTCGGATTCGTCGGGGACCCGTACCAGGGCCGTCCCCGCCGACGGCGGATACGGCATTACGGGAAGCAAGATCTTCATCACGCATGCGGGAGTCGGCGAGATCTTCGTCGTGACCGCGGTCACCGACCCGGATGCCGGTCATCGCGGGATATCCAGCTTCGTTGTGTGCAAGCCGACCGTGGACCTGAACGAAGCCGCGCGGACCGGCGTCGGACACCGCCCGGAACTGCCGTATTCGGACGGCGTGACGGCCGGGGCCCGCGAGGACAAGCTTGGCTGGCGCGCGTCGGACACCCGCGAACTGCACTTCCAGGATGCCCGGGTGCCGGCGGACCAGCGTCTCGGTGACGAGGGGCGGGGCTTCACCAACTTCATGCAGACCCTGGACGCGGGCAGAATCGGGATCGCGGGCCTGTCACTCGGCATCGCCCAGGGAGCCCTCGACACGGCGCTTCAATACACGGCGCGCAGGCGGCAGTTCAATCGCCCGGTCTGGGAGTTCCAGGACATCCAGTTCGGTCTAGCGGATCTGGCGGCCGAGGTACAGGCGGCCCGGCACCTGACCTACCACGCGGCGTGGCTCAAGGACCGCGGAAGGCCCTTCGCCAGGGAGGCGGCGATGGCCAAACTCGTCGCAGCCCGTCTGGCGGGCAACGCCGCCCGCACCGCGGTTCAGTTCCTCGGGGGAGTGGGATACACCTCCGACCACCCGGTCGAGCGCATGATGCGCGACGCCAAGGCGTGTGAGATCGGCGAGGGAACCAGGGAAATCCAGAGAATCGTAATCGCTCGGCACCTGCTGAAGGAGCTGCACTCGTGACCCGGCCCGACCAGACGGCCGCACGGGTGCACCCGGCGGCAGGTGCGACACAGTTTCGAAGTCCGGCGTCCGGCAGCGTTTTTCCGGAGCCCGGTGGCTGGTTCGCGTGTCTTGTCCGCTCGGGACGGGGACGCGGCCAGGACGGGTTCGGCAACGCGCACCCGGTCCGGACTCGACCATCGGAGAAAGCAATTGAAAAGAGAAATCCTCATCAGCGCCTCGGACCAGGAGTCCTGGGTCGCGCTCAAGGAAGACGGCCGGCTCGCCGAACTCATGTTCGACCGGCCGGATCGCGGCCGCCTGGTCGGTGACATCTTCCTGGGCCGCGTGGAGGCGGTCCTTCCCGGCATCCAGGCGGCGTTCGTAGACATAGGGGAGGAGAAGGCCGCGTTCCTGCACGCTTCCGACCTGGCGCGGGACCACGAGAACGGAGGGGGAAGGGGGCGCCGGGGACAGTCGCGCCAGGGAAGGGACCGCAACGCGCAAGCCATCCAGGACGCGATCACCCGGGGCCAGAAGGTCCTGGTCAAGGTCA
Source organism: Gemmatimonadota bacterium (assembly GCA_009840215.1). GTDB lineage: Bacteria > Gemmatimonadota > Gemmatimonadetes > Longimicrobiales > Gaopeijiaceae > Bin94. The sequence goes on from VXOC01000246.1 coordinate 5,908, forward strand.
CCAAGGAGGCGATCTCGACGAAGGGACCGCGGGTCACCGCCCAGATTTCGCTGCCGGGCCGGTTCCTCGTGTACATCCCGGACTCGGACCAGGTGGGCGTCAGTCGCAAGATCGACCACAGGGGCGAGCGAGCGCGTCTGCGCGGCATGGCCAGGGAGGTGGTGAAGGGGGGATCCGGAGGGGTGATCGTTCGCACCGCCGGCGAGGAGTTGACACAGGAGAAGCTGCAAAAGGAGTACACCCAGCTTCGGCGACGGTGGGAGGGGATCCAGGCCAGGGCAAGGAAGTCCGATCCTTCGTCCCTCATCCATGCGGAAGCGAAGCTCATCTCGGGTGTGATCCGGGACCTGTTCACCAACCGATTCGACGCGGTCACCATCGACAACCGCGGAGTCCACAAGCAGATCGTGGAGTACGTGCGCGCCTTCGATCCGGAACTCCTGGACCGGATCCACTACTACGGCGAGCCCGACCACCTCTTCGACCACGCGGGCATCGCGAAGGAGATCCAGCGTTCCTTCCGGCGCCGGGTCGAGCTGCCCTCCGGCGGCCACGTGATCATCGAGCCGACCGAGGCGCTGGTTTCGATCGATGTGAACACCGGCCGCTTCACGGGCAGGAAGAAGGATCCCGAACACACCATCCTCAAGACCAACCTGGACGCCACGCGCGAGATCGCGACGCAACTCCGCCTGCGCGACATCGGGGGCATCATCGTCATCGATTTCATCGACATGGAGTCGCAGGAGAACCGGAACCGGGTCCTGCACGAACTGAGGACCCACCTGGGACGCGACCGCGCCCGGACCCGCACCTGGGAGGTCTCGGAGCTGGGCCTGATCGAGATGACACGGCAGCGGGTGCGTCCGTCGATCCTGCAATCACTGACCGAGCCCTGTTCGGTCTGCGAGGGCAGCGGCCACATCTGGACAGCGCCCACCCTGGTGCGCGAAATCGAGCGATCGGTCGGCCGGGCCGCCCTCGATGCCAGGCAACGTCAGATTCTGATCCGCGTGCATCCCCACGTGGCCCTGCAGATCATGGAGTTCGAGCCCCGGTTCGTGAGAAAGCTCTCCCGGCGGACCCGCCTGCGACTGGACCTGCGCGACGATCCCCTCCTCAGGCCCGACGAGTACCGGCTTCTGTCCGGTCGCGAGGGCGAGGATGTGACGGACAGGTACCGGACCGTTTGACTGCGTTGTTCCCCCGGCGAATCCGGTGGTGCGCCCGGCCGTCGGGTGCCGTAGGTTTGTCCGCGTCCACCCGGCTGACCCTTCAGCGGGCCCGGAATACCTGAGAACACGCCGAGGGCCGATTGACCGACCTGCCTCTTCGAAACGCGGACCGCCTCGCGCGCCGGCGCCGGCCGCCGGGGGTCCTGCCGGTAGCAGCCGTCCTCATCTCATCACCCTGGCTTGCCTCCCCCCTGAGCGCCCAACTCCAGCCGGGCAGTGCAGGTGCGGAGCTGGCCGACGCCACCGGCGAGGCGATCTACGCCCAGTCGTGCGCGAACTGCCACGGCCTCGACGGGACGGGCCTAGCCCCCTCACTGGTCGCCTTCGAGGAGGAACTCCCCGATTTCTCCGACTGCGATTTCGCCGCGCGCGAGCCTGACGCCGACTGGATCGCCGTAGCCCACGAAGGTGGTCCGGTCCGGGGCTTCAGCGAAATGATGCCCGCCTTCCGCGGCGCGCTCACCGAGGAGCAGCTCGGCCGGGTGATGGGGTACATCCGCACCCTCTGCACCGACCCGAACTGGCCGCGCGGCGAACTGAACCTTCCCCGCGCCCTGCTCACCGAGAAGGCCTATCCCGAGGACGAATGGGTGGTGGAAGTCGGTGTGGATCTCGAGAGGGGCGGGGCCGTCGAGGCCGCCTACGTCTACGAGCAGCGATTCGGGCCCCGCAGCCAGGTGGAGGTGGTGATCCCGTACGGGTGGCGGAGCGGGGGAGGGGGGGACGAACACGAGGCGGAATCGGACGGAGGAGTCACGCACGGGTTGGGGGACGTGGTGCTGGCCGTCAAGCACGCGCTGTACCACGACCTGGGCAAGGGCACGATCGTGTCGCTGATGGCGGAGGCGATTCTGCCGACGGGTGATGAGGCTGCCGGGTTCGGGGCCCCGGGAGGCGAGGTGGAGGCCTTCCTCGCGTTCGGCCAGATCCTGCCGGCCGATGCCTTCCTGCAGGCGCAGGGCGGTGCGGCCGTGCCCTTCCGGGAAGGTGCGGCGACCGAGGCGTTCGGTCGGATCCTGCTCGGCAGGACCTGGACCGAGGGGAAATGGGGGCGTGTGTGGTCACCGATGCTGGAAGTGCAGGCCAAACGCGATCTCGAGTCGGGGGCCCCGACACGCGTCGATCTGGTTCCGCAGATCCAGGTGGCCCTCAACACGCGCCAACACGTCCTTGCCAACGTCGGGGTCGTGATCCCGGCCGACAGGGAAGCCGGCCAGCGTCCGCCGCTGCGCCTTGTCGCCTATCTCCTCCTCGACTGGTTCGATGGAGGCTTCTTCGAGGGATGGTGACGATGCCTTGTACCCGGTTGTCCATCGGCGCATTCACGACCGGCTGCGCGCTGCTCGGCAGCCTGGTGGTCGCGGCCGGAGCCCCGGCGCCGGGTCCGCCGCGGATCGACGCCCCATTGCCGGGGCCCGCTCCGCTCGGCACTCCCCAACCGGCACAGGCGGCCGTCCCGCCGGATCCCACCGACAACTTCCGGACCTCCGACCGCTGTATCGCCTGCCACAAGGGAGTCTCCGCCACCGATGGAACCGACGTCTCGATCGGTTTCGACTGGCGCGCCTCGATGATGGCCAACAGCGCCCGCGACCCCTACTTCCAGGCGGCCGTGCGGCGCGAGGTCATGGACTATCCCGAGGCGGCGGCCGATATCGAAGGGGAGTGCTCGCGCTGCCACATGCCGATGGCCGCCGTGGCCGCCATGCAGGCGGGACAGTCCGGCGCCGTCTTCGCGAATCTCCCGATCGGAGAAGCGGACGGGCCCCGGGCCGACCTCGCGGCCGACGGCGTCTCCTGCTCGCTGTGCCACCAGATCCAGCCGGACGGCCTGGGCAGCGAGGAGACCTTCGCGGCCCGTTTCGTCGTCTCACCCGAGACGCCGGCCGAGGGCCGCGCCGTCTTCGGCCCCTTCGAGCCCGACGGGGGCGGTGTGGGGATCATGCACTCGGCGACCGGATTCCGTCCCACACTCGGAGAGCACGTCACTTCCTCGGGGCTCTGCGCCTCCTGCCACACTGTCATCACCCACCCGATACGGCCCGACGGGCCCGGTCCCGCGTTTCCCGAACAGTCCCCCTACCTCGAGTGGCAGGCGAGCGTCTACGCGGACGGCGGCGAGCGGGAGCACAGCTGCCAGGACTGCCACATGCCCGAGGTCGGTGAGGACGTCCCGGTGACCCGCGTCCTGGGGAGCCCCCGCCCCGAGGTCTCCCGGCACGTCTTCCGCGGCGGCAACTTCTTTATGCTGCGGATGCTGAACCGGTACCGCGACGAACTCGGTGTCATCGCGTTGCCGCAGGAGATGGAGCTCGCGGCCAACCGCACCGCCGACCACCTCCGCACAGCCACGGCCACCGTCGAGATCAGCGGGGTGGGGGTCGGAGGGGAACGGCTCGAGGCCACCGTGACCGTGCGCAACCAGGCCGGCCACAAGTTCCCGACCGCCTATCCTTCGCGGCGGGCGTGGCTGCGGTTCGCGGTCACGGACAGATGGGGTGACCAGGTGTTCGAATCCGGGGCCTTCTCGCCAGACGGCCGGGTCATCGGCGACGACCACGACGACGACGGCTCACGCTACGAACCGCACTACACCGTGATCACGTCGCCGGACGAGGTGCAGGTCTACCAGGCCGTCATGGTGGACGGAGATGGGGCGGTCACGACCGGCCTCATGTCCGCGCACGCGTGGGTGAAGGACAACCGCATTCTCCCCGACGGCTTCGATCCGGCGCGTGCCGACTCCCGCGTGCAGGTTGCCGGCATCGCCGCCGGGGATCCCGACTTCATCGCAGGTGCCGACCGCGTACACTACACGGTCCCGGTGGATCCCGGAGCCGGTCCCTTCACCATCGAGGCCGAACTCTGGTTCCAGCCGATCGGCTACCGCTGGGCCGAGAACCTGGCCGCATACGACGCCCCCGAAACGCGGCGCTTCGTGCGCTATTTCCGGGAAATGGCCTCCGGCTCGGCGCTTCTGATCGCAGGGGATTCCGCGGTGGCCCGCTAGGTCCGCGCGCGGCTCCCGACAGCTGCCCACTCTGTTGCTCCCTACGTGGCGTTGACCTCAAGGACACCTTGGCTACCTTTAATGGCTGTTCCACGTTGCGGAACGGCGCGATTCCACGAATTCAACCATTTCTGGCGGGGCACGTCATGTTTGCTGTATTCAGGACCGGCGGAAAGCAGTTCAGGGCCGAACCGGGTAGAACCCTTCTGATTCCTTCGCTGGATGTCGAAACGGGGGAGTTGGTGACCTTCGACGACGTCCTCCTGGCCGGAACGGAGGAAGAGGTCGCGGTGGGGGAGCCCACGGTGGAGGGGGCGAAGGTGACGGCGGAGGTGCTGGCCCACGATCGCACGAAGAAGATCACGGTCTTCAAGCGGAAGCGCCGCAAGGGCTACCGCCGCAAGCAGGGACACCGCCAGGATTTCACCGTCGTGCGTGTCGCCGACATCACCGTCTAGCGAGGATCCGATGGCTCACAAGAAAGGTGTAGGATCGTCCAGGAACGGACGTGATAGCAATCCAAATCGTTTGGGCGTAAAGCGTTACGCGGGTGAGCAGGTGTTGGCCGGGAACATACTGGTGCGTCAGCGAGGCACCCGTTTCCACCCTGGGAACAACGTCGGGCGGGGCAGGGACGATACCCTCTTCGCCAAGGCTGACGGTGTCGTGAAGTTCGAGAATCTGCGTCGGCGGCGGGTCGTTTCGGTCTACGCGGAGTAGGAACGAGCGTGCCTTCCGGGTCGGTCCAAAAGACGGAATCCGACCCCGTCCGAAAAAAAAGCTTGCGGTTTCAGAGTTGATGTATTAACGTGGTTGTCCCGAAGCGGAGGGGGCGGCCCGAAAGGGACGTAGCCGAAGCGGAGGGGTCGGATCTCGGAGAGGGCCAGGAAGGGGGAAACCCCGGAGGGGCAACCGGCCGAGGGTCGACACGCCGAGGGGCGCCGGAGACGGCAAACCGAGGCGGGCGCGGGTTCGGGTTCGGCCGAAGCTGCGACGGCTGCAGGGTCGCTGGAAGCAGCCGAAGTCCCCGGGAACGGGGGACGCCCTGGACGGCGGAGACGCCGGTCGGGGGAAGAGACGGGAAACCGGCCGCAGCACAAAGCGGCGCCGAAACGGAGCTTTCCGGCTCGCCAGCGAGACGAAGCCCCCGAGCGGGTAGTGTGCTGCCCGCCGGGGGCTTCCTCTGTTAAGGTTTCCGGGGACGCTGCGGGTCCCCCTCGGTCTGCGCCGGGGGCGGGTATTGCTGCTTCCGGGCCGCAGCCATGATCTGCCAGATCAGGTTCCGCACCAGTTCCTCGTCGACTCCGGCATGGCGCGCCAGAATGGCGGCCCGCCGCGCCACTTCCGCCTCCCGTCCGGGATCGGTCACCTGCCGTCCGAGCCGGGCCTTGAGGGCCCCGACTTCCCGTACCAGCTCCTTCCGCCGGGCCAGAACGCGAACCAGCTCCCGGTCACAGTCCAGGATTTCTTCGCGCAGGCGCTCGAGGCCGGTGTTCCCGCTGGCGGACTCTTCCGGTGGGGGCCCGGGCCCGCGTCTTTCATGGCGATCGTCAGACATTCAGGTAACCCTCCACATGTTCGTCCTCCTGCGGCGTTCCGCGCAGGCTCACGGTCAGGAGAACCGGGATGTGGACGATCAGCCCCAGGATGCCCTCGTGCATCCCCAGCGGCTTCAGCTCCGGCATCAGGAAGAAGAAGACCGAAACGGCCGAACCGGCCAGCAGTCCCAAGACGACACCGGCGGTGGTGGCGCGTCTCCAGTACAGCGCCGCGACCATCGCCGGCATGTACTGGCAGATGATCCCGTAGGAGGCCAGCAGCAGGTCCACCAGCGAAAAGCCCTCGACGAGCGCGAAGAGATAGGCCACGCCGCCGACCGCCACCACCAGGATGCGGATGAGCAGCCGCTGCCCGCTGTCCGAAAGCTTCCGGAACGGCTGCACCCCGTCTTCCACGACCACCGACGCCGCGCCGTGAAGCAGTGCGTCGCCGGTCGACATCGAGGCCGACAATGCCCCGGCGCAGAAGAGCCCAACGACGAGGGCGGGCAGATCCGACCGGAGGATCAGGAAGGGGAGGATGAAGTCCGCCTGGTCCGGTGACTCTGGAAAGAGGACGCCGGCGAAGCCGATCAGAAAGACCGGGATCAGGAAAAGCTGAAAGGTGGGGAAGAGGATGACCGTGCGGCGGATGATCTTGTCGCTCCGGGCCGTGTACGCCTTCATGAAGAGATGGGGCCACATGGTGACCCCGATGGCGCTCGCCAGGATCGCGGTGGAGTAGGCTCCCCAGCTCCACGGCTCGCCGCCTCCGGTCAGGCCCGGCAGCGAGAGCAGTTCGGGACGGGCTTCGAGGATCTGCTCGAACATCGGTCCCACGCCCCCGTAGAGCCGATAGGGCAGGTAGATCCCCAGCGCCCATGCGATGACCAGCATGAAGACGCCCTGGAAGGTGTTGGTCCATCCCACGGCCGACACGCCGCTGCTCAGCACGTACACGAGCACGATGGCATACGCCAGCGCCGCACCCGCCGCCAGCGGGATCCGCCCGTCGGTGACGGCCTCGATCACGATGCCCGCCCCGCGCATCTGGATGGTCACGTAGGGCACGAAGGCCGCAAGCGTCAGGATGGCCATGAGGGCGGAGAGGCCGCGCGAAGGGAAGCGCCCCACCAGCAGCTGCGCCTGCGTGACGAACCCGAAGCGCCGTCCCAGCGCGGCGACTTTGGGGCCCATCGCGTACCAGGGAGCCATGCCCAGGACGCCGTAGGTGAGGATGTAGAAGGCGGCCGCTCCCCGGGAATACGCCCATCCCGGCCCGCCCAGAAAGGCGAAGGCCGAGAAGACGGTGGCCCCGGTGATGAAATACATGACCAGAAGCCCGAAGTCGCGGTCTCCCGCCACGTAGCCCTGGACGCTCCGCGACGCTCGCCGGCCCGCCACGAGCCCGACGCCCAGTGTGACCGCCAGATAGGTGAAGATGACGACCGTGATCAGGGATGACTTCTCCATTATTCGTCACCCCCGGTTGAAGCGGTCCGAAGATGGCCGGTCCGTGCCGCGTCGAGGCGCCAGAGCACCACCAGACTTCCAAGGACCCATCCGGCCGGCCACACCATCAGGAAGGGGAGGCCGAGGACGAACGGTTCAGCGGTGTTGAGAAGACTCTGGACCGGCCAGACGACCGCGACTGCGAAACTCAGGTGGTATGCCCAGGCAATGCGGCGCCAGGTATGGAAGCGCATGGAAGGAACTCGCGGTGAGGTGGGACGGCTGGGACGGCTGGGATTGTATGGCTGCGGCGGGGTTGTCGCGAGACCGGATCCCTCACCGCCCAGTGAATCGCGGCCGGCGCTTCTCGACGAACGCCTGCACTCCCTCGCGCCCGTCTTCGGAGGCGAAGGCCTCGAGGAACAGTTCCTTCTCGGCGGCCAGACCCTCCGACAGCGGGCGTTCGTACGCCTCGCGCACCGCCTTCTTGACCAGCTGCAGGGTGACGGTGCTCCAGCGTGTCATTCTGGCGGCCAGCTCGCGGGCCCTGGCCAGGTGCTCGCCTTCGTCGGTGAGGATTTCGACCAGGCCGATCCGGTGGGCCTCCACAGCGTCGACCAGGTCGCCCGACAGGCCGATCCTGAGCGCCTGTCCGGGTCCGACCAGCCGTGCGAGCCGCTGCGTGCCGCCCGCGCCGGGGATCAGGCCGAGACGGATCTCGAACTGGCCGAAGCGGGCGGTGCCGTCGGCGACGCGGATGTCACAGGCGAGCGCCAACTCGTTGCCGCCCCCGATGCAGAAGCCGTGGACGGCACAGATCACCGGCTTGGGGAACTCGGCCAGGGCGTCGTAGACGCGGCGATGGTGGTAGACCTCGCGCTGCTCTTCCGGGGTGCGGGCCGCGAATTCGCTCACGTCCGCGCCGGCCACGAAGGCCTTGTCGCCGGCGCCGTGCAGGATCGCGACCTTGACGTCGTCGCGGCCGGCCAGGTGGTCGAACACTTCGGTGAGTTCGGCGCGCACGGCCTCGTCGAGAGCGTTGAGCTTGTCGGGACGGTTGATGGTGACTTCCGCGATGGCATCCGCGACGGAGAGAAGGACCGTCTTGCGATTCATCGTTCGATACCCGGATCATAAGACGAAATCCTGATCGATCGGGGAACCGTCTTGCAGTTCACGGTTTGTCGCTCCAGTCGTAGAACCCGCGGCCCGACTTCTTCCCCAGCCTGCCCTCGGCCACCATGCGTTCCAGGAGGGCGGGGGGCCGGAAGGCCTCGGAGCCGAGCGACTCGTGCAGGTAGCGGGCGATGCCGAGGCGCACGTCCAGCCCCACCAGATCGGTAAGGCGGAGCGGCCCCATCGGGTGTCGGTATCCGAGCACCATCGCCTTGTCGATGTCTTCCGGCGAGGCCACACCCGTCTCGACCATGCGGATGGCCTCGAGGCCGAGCACGATCCCCAGACGGGACGAGGCGAAACCGGGCGAGTCGGTCACCACGATGGGCTCCTTGCCGAGGTCGTGGACGAAGGCGAGGCAGCGGTCGAGGACACCGGGGTCGGTGGCGTCGCCCTTGACGATCTCGACGAGGGCCATGATGTGGACCGGGTTGAAGAAGTGGAGGCCCAGGAAGCGGTCCGGCGCGGCCAGCCCCCGCGCCATCCCGGTTATGGACAGCGATGAGGTGTTGGTGGCGAGGATCGCCTCCGGTGGCGCCGCGGCCTCTGCCTCGGCGAAGATCCGCCGTTTGAGAGCCATCTCCTCCGGTATGGCCTCGATGACCAGGTCGGCGCCGTCCGCCGCCTCACGCAGCCCCCCGGTCCCCGCAAGGCGTGCCAGCGCCCCGTCGCGGGCAGCGGCCTCCACCTTGCCCAGGCGGACGCCCTTGTCGAGGGTGGCCTCGATCCGCACGAGGGCGCGTTCCAGCTGCGCAGCGTCCACATCGCACAGGACGGTCTCGTGGCCCGCCATCGCCGCGACCTGCGCGATGCCGTGGCCCATCGTCCCGGCGCCGATGACGGCGACCCTGCGGATTCCGTGGTCCGCCATCTCAGCCCCGCTCCACCACCGCCGCGATCCCCTGGCCGACCCCGATGCACATCGTGGCAAGGCCGAGCCCGGCGTCGCGGCGCGCCATTTCGTGCACCAGCGTGGCCAGGATGCGCGCTCCGGAGCACCCCACCGGGTGGCCCAGCGCGATCGCGCCGCCGTTCACGTTCACGCGCGCCGGATCGAGATCCAGTTCCCGGATGCAGGGGATTGCCTGCGCGGCGAAGGCCTCGTTCAGCTCGATCAGGTCGAGGTCGCCCGGGGATGTTCCCAGCCGGGCCAGGCAGCGCCGCGTCGCGGGAACCGGGCCGATGCCCATGCGGTGCGGCTCCACCCCCGCCACCGCCGCCCCCCGAATCACGGCCATCGGTTCGAGGCCGTGGGCGCGCGCCGTCTCCTCCTCGACCACGAGCAGGGCGGCGGCCCCGTCGTTGATCCCGGACGAGTTGCCGGCCGTGACGGTTCCGTCCTGCGCGAAGACGGGGCGCAGGCGGGCCAGTGCTTCGGCCGTGGTGCCGGGGCGCGGGTGCTCGTCGCGCGCGACCACCACGGGCTCGCCGTGCCGCTGCGGGATTGTGACCGGCACGATCTCGTCGTCGAAGCGCCCGGCCTCGATCGCGGCGGCGGCCTTCGCCTGGCTCTTCGCCGCGAAGTTGTCCTGTTCCTCCCGCGTCACGCCGAACTCCCGCGCGACCACCTCGGCCGTCTGTCCGAGTCCAATCGTCCATTCGTCAGGGAGCCGCGGGTTGGTGAAGCGCCACCCCAGCACCGTGTCGGCCACCTCGGGCACGCCCCGCGTGTAGCCGCGCTCCGGCTTGAGCATGACGAAGGGGGCGCGGCTCATCGACTCGACGCCGCCCGCGATGAAGGCGTCACCTTCTCCGGCGCGAATCGCGTGGAAGGCGCTCGCCACCGCCTGCAGGCCCGACCCGCAGAGCCGGTTCACCGTCTGGCCGGGGACTTCGACGGGGACGCCCGCCCGCAGCAGCGCCATCCGGGCCACGTTGCGGTTGTCCTCGCCTGCCTGGTTGGTGCAGCCGAAGATGACATCGTCGAGGTGTTCGGCGGGGAAGGGGTTGCGGTCGAGGAGGGCGCCGATCGTTACCGCGGCCAGATCGTCGGGCCTTACCGGCGCGAGCGCTCCCCCGTGCCGCCCGATCGGGGTGCGGACCGCGTCGACGATCCACGCGTCACGCACCCGGCCCCCTCTCTCGCGCCGTTTTCAGGTGCGATGCAAGGGAACGGCACGGGCCTGTGAGTGGGGCCGTGACGGCCGGGCTGCGTTCCCCGCCACGCGGGCGGTGCCGACGGGGTCCACCCACTACCGGTCCAGCGCCACCCAGACGCTCTTCAGCTGGGTGTACTTTTCCAGCGCCGACTGGAAGCCCAGGTCCCGCCCGAAACCGCTCTCCTTGTAGCCGCCGAAGGGGGAGCCGGGCGAGTATTGGTTGTAGGTGTTGACCCACACCGTCCCCGCGTCGATTTCGGCGGCCATGCGGTGGGCCTTGCCGATGTCACGTGTCCAGACGCCGGCCGCGAGCCCGTAGAGCGAATCGTTGGCTTTGGCGACGGCATCGTCCACGTCGTCGAAGGGGATCACCGCCGCCACCGGGCCGAAGATCTCCTCGCGCGCGATCGTCATGGCGGGGTCGACCTCGCTGAAGACGGTGGCGGTCACGAAGTTGCCGCGGCCGTTGACCTTCACGCGGTCACCGCCGGCCACCAGCTTCGCGCCGTCCCGCCTCCCGCTCTCGATGTAACCCATCACCCGGTCGAGCTGCTCCTCGCTCACGATCGCACCCAGGCGCGTGGTGGGGGCCATCGGGTCGCCCACGGTGGCCTTCGCGGCGAGTCCCTTCAGCCCGTCCACGAACTCGTCGTGCACCGCGCTCTCGACCAGGATGCGGCTCCCCGCCGCGCACACCTCGCCCTTGCCGTAGAAGACGCCCATCGATGCGCCCTTCACGGCGCCGCGCAGGTCCGCGTCCGCGAAGACGATGTTGGGGGACTTGCCGCCCAGCTCCAGCGAGACCTTCTTCAGTGTCGCCGCCGCCTCGCGCATGATGATCCGGCCCACGTCGGTCGAACCGGTAAAGGAGATCGCGTCGACACCCGGGTGCCGCACCAGCGCCGCGCCCGCAGTCTCCCCGAAGCCGGGGACCACATTGAGTACGCCCGGAGGGAAACCGGCCTCGGCGGCCAGCTCGCCGAAGCGCAGCGCGGTCAGCGGCGTCTGCTCGGCGGGCTTGAGCACCACCGTGTTCCCGCAAGCCAGCGCCGGCGCGACCTTCCAGGCCGCCATCGACAGCGGGAAGTTCCACGGGATGATCGCGCCGACCACCCCCACCGGCTCGCGCAGCGTGTAGTTGAGGAACGGGCCCGGCACGGGAATCGTGTCGCCCTGCACCTTGTCGGCCAGCCCGGCGTAGTAGCGGAGCGTCTGGGCCACGCTCGGGACGTCGATCCGGCGCGCCTCGAAGTACGGCTTGCCGTTGTCCTGGGTCTCCAGGTGCCCGAGTTCGTCGGCGTTGGCCTCGACGAGGTCGGCCAGGTTCCAGAGCAGGCGCGACCGCTTGTGGGGGTTCATGCGCCGCCACTTTCCGTCGGCGAAGGCTGCGCGTGCCGCCTGAACCGCCCGGTCGACATCGTCGGCGCGCGCTTCGGCCACCTCGGCGATCACCTCTTCGGTGGCCGGATTGACCGTCGTGAAGCGGCCGCCGCCCTCCGCGTCGGCCCACTCGTTCCCGATCCAGAGCCGGGTGCGGATCCCGTCAGTCATGGTGCGGCCCGTCCGTCAACTGCCCGAGAAATCGGGCCTGCGCTTCTCCACGTAGGCGTCCAGCCCCTCGCGCGCGTCGTCGCTGGCGAAGAGCTGCTGCTGCAACTCCCGCTCCAGCGCCAGGGCCGTCTCGAAGGGGATTTCGGCGCCGGTCTGGACCGACCGCTTGATGAGCCCGACCGCTTTGGAGGCCCGCCCCGGGGGGCAGAACCCGCGCGCGTAGTCGATCACCTTCTCCATGAACTCGTCGAGCGACTCCGTCTCCCACACATCGTTGACGATGCCGAGTTCCTGCGCTGTGTCGAAGCCGAAGGTCTTTCCGGTCGCCATGAGCTCGATCGCCCTGGACTTGCCGACGAGACGCGTCATGCGCTGGGTCCCCCCGGTGCCGGGGAGCACGCCCAGGTTGACCTCGGGCAGGCCGCACATGCTGCGTCCCGCGCGGGCGATGCGGATGTCGGCCGCCATGGCGATTTCGAGGCCGCCGCCCACGGTGTGTCCGTTGAGTGCGGCGATGGTGAGCTTCGGAGTGTGCTCGAGGCGGTTGAGCGTCTCGTTGGCGTGGAGACAGAAGCAGTACTTGAAGCCGGTCGTCACCTTCGCGAGCATCCCGATGTTGGCGCCGGCAGAGAAGAACTTCTCGCCGTTGCCGGTCAGCACGATCACGTGGATGTCGTCGTCGAAGCGCGCCTTCAGGATGGCGTCGTCCAGCTGGCGCATCATCTCGTGGGTGTAGGTGTTGGCGGGAGGGTCGTCGAGGGTGATCAGGGCGACGCCGCTGCCGGCGTCGGAGTAGCGGACGAGGGTCTTGTCGGACATGAACGTGTGGAGTTGCAGGTGGTTCGACCGCGCGGGCGAGTGGGCCCGCGAACGGTGTCGTGGGAGGCCCGCGGCGGAGGGCCCGCCGCGTTCGGGACCGGTGACAAAGATAACATGTGACCGGCGTGGAACCGGGCGCCACCGGCGGGCGTTGCGGTCGCGTTACATTACAGGCATGCAAATGCTCCAACTCGTGCCGCCGCGGGGTGCGGCGGGAACCCTCCGACACCGCCTGGTCGCCGCCGTGGTCGCCGTACCGCTGCTCGCCGGGTGCAGGGAAACGCTGACCGAAGTGGAATCCGGGATCGTCGAGTCCGGGACGTGGCCGGCGCTCAAGATCGAGCAGACTCTGCCGAGCCTGGGCGACCTGATCGGTACCAGCCGGCCCAGTGCCGGGCAGATCGCGGTCGTGGAGCGCTGGGCAGCCAGCTGGGACCACGGCACGGCAACAGGAGGGGGACTGCGGGAGGAGATCTACCGGGACCTCGAAGCGCTTTCGCCAGTGGTCGATTCGACCGCGATACGGGTTGCCGCGGCGTCCGTGCGGGGGGCGTTGAGCGAGGTGTTCCACCTGGGTGGATCCCTTCCGCCCCATCTTGCCGGGAGAATCGAAGATGCCGAGTGGTTGCTGGGCGACGCGGAGAGGGCCAGTGCCGTGGAAGACTGGGCGGGCGCGGGACTGAACACCCTGCGAGCCGCCGACGCTCTGCGCGAGACCTCGCCTCGATCTGCGGCCCTTACCCTGGTCGAAGCGGCTGAAGACGCCCTCGGGCCGCCTCCATCGGGGGTCGGTGCCGAAACCGCCGGCCGGGCCCGTGCGCGGCGTCTCACGTGGTGGAGCCGGATCGCGATCCAGCGGGAGCGTTACTCGCTGGCCATCCAGCGGGGGTACTACGCCTGCCTGCTGCTGGACGTGAGGCTGCCTTGACCCCGATCACCGCCGGAGGGCCCCCGATCGGCGGGCGGACGCGGCTTCACCGCCGTAGATTGTTCGGAGGCTGCCGCACGTACTCCATCAGGAGACTGTCGGCGTCGCTCGCTACGAGCGGCCGGGTTGCGCACGAACCGGTGCAGCACCCTCGCCATGTGGGCCGGCATGGCAGACAGTGGGGGATGAACGCCATGAACTACATCCAATCAGCGGTCGCCAACCGGCTCACCGCCGGTCCCTTCGCGCTCCTGACCCTGACCGTGCTGGCCGCTCCGGCAGCGGGACAGAGGCAGGTGGTGCGCGTGCCCGTGACCGGCACGGTCGAGATGGGGCTCGCCCCCTTCATCGAACGGGTGATCGAGGAGGCCGAGGCCGGGGGTGCGGCTGCCGTCGTACTCGACATCGAGACGCAGGGGGGACGGGTCGACGCGGCGCTGCGCATCACGAGCGCGGTCAGCAGGTCGCAGGTGCCGGTGTATGCCTTCGTGAACATGTACGCGTATTCCGCGGGCGCGATGATCGCCCTCTCCACCGAGCGCGTGCTGATGCGGGAAGGCGCCGTGATGGGGGCGGCGACGCCGGTGGACGGAAGCGGGACCAAGGCGTCGGAGAAGATGGTGTCGGCCATGCGGGCCCAGATGCGCGCGATGACCGAGGCCCGGGGTCTCGACCCGGCGGTCGCCGAAGCGATGGTGGACGAGGAGCTGGCCATCCCCGGGGTGGTCGAGCGGGGCAAGCTGCTGACCGTGACCACGCAGGAAGCCGTCGGCCTGGGCTACGCCACGTCGGTGGCCGACTGGGAGGACGTGCTGGCCGCGCTGGATCTGCCATCGACGGATGTCACCGAAGCGACCGTCAACTGGGCGGAACGGATCGTCCGCTTCTTCACCAATCCGGTGATCGCTCCGTTCCTCCTGTCGCTCGGCTTCCTGGGGCTCCTCGTCGAGGTCAAGACGGCGGGGTTCGGGCTCGCGGGTGCGGCCGGGCTGATCTCGCTGGCTCTTTTCTTCGGCGCGCACCTGCTCATCGGACTGGCCGGGGCCGAGGACATCATCCTGGTGGGCGTGGGGGTCGTCCTGGTTCTCGTTGAGATCCTTGTGGTCCCCGGGTTCGGCATCTTCGGGATCGCCGGGATCGCGGCGCTTCTGGGCGGCCTCTTCATGGCGCAGATCGGGAACCTGCCCACCAGGGCGGACATGGTCCAGGCGGGCTCGGTGCTCCTGGCCGCGATGGTTCTGATCAGCATGACCGCGTGGTCGCTGTTGCGTTCGCTGCCGGGCAGCTGGCGCCTGCGCCGCAGCGGCGTCATCCTCGGCGAATCCACGGACCGCGACGAGGGGTACACTTCGGCGGAGGTGCGTTCGGAGCTGGTCGGGTCGGCGGGGGTCGCGATCACCGACCTCCGGCCGGCCGGTGTGGGTCTCTTCGGCGACGAGCGGGTGGACGTGGTCTCCGAGAGCGAATGGATCGAGGAAGGCACGCGCATTCGCGTACTCAGCGCCGAGGGGTATCGCCACGTGGTGCGTGCCGTGAAATCAGGGCAGGCGGCCGATCGAGACTGAGACGGAGCCTGTCGGCAGTATGTCAATTCAAAGGTAAAGGACGGAATTCCGCATGGACCCCACCATGATCACCACCTTCGGCCTGCTGTTCGCGGGCTTCCTCGCCATCATGCTCCTGCTGTGGGCAGTGCCGGTCCGCCTGTGGATCGAGGCGGTTTCCTCACGCGTCAGCCTCGGCCTGGGCAGCCTGATCGGCATGCGCCTGCGCAAGGTCAACCCGCCCGCGGTGGTGCGGCCGCTCATCGCCTCGACCAAGGCCGGGCTTCCCCTCGACGTCTCCCACCTGGAGGCGCACTACCTGGCCGGGGGTGACGTCGACCGCGTGGTGCGCGCGCTGATCAGCGCCGACAAGGCCACGATCGACCTGCCCTTCCAGCGGGCCGCCGCGATCGACCTGGCCGGACGCGACGTCTTCGAGGCCGTGCAGGTCTCGGTGAACCCCAAGGTGGTGCAGACGCCGCGGGTGGCCGCGATGGCCAAGGACGGGATCCAGCTGATCGCCATCGCGAGGGTCACCGTGCGGGCGAACATCAACCGCCTGGTCGGGGGTGCGGGAGAGGAGACCATCCTTGCGCGCGTGGGCGAGGGGATCGTGTCGACGATCGGTTCCGCCGACACGCACAAGAAGGTGCTGGAGAACCCGGACGCCATCTCCAAGACCGTGCTGCAGAAGGGCCTGGACTCGGGCACCGCCTTCGAGATCCTGTCGATCGACATCGCCGACGTGGATGTCGGCAAGAACATCGGGGCCGAGCTGCAGACGGACCAGGCGGAGGCCGACAAGCGCATCGCGCAGGCCCGGGCCGAGGAGCGCCGCGCCATGGCGATGGCCGCGGAGCAGGAGATGAAGGCGCGGGTGGAGGAGATGCGCGCCGAGGTGATCGCGGCCGAGGCGAAGATCCCGCTGGCGATGGCCGATGCCTTCCGCAGCGGCAACATGGGCATCATGGACTACGCCCGCTACCGCAACATCGAGTCGGACACCCACATGCGGAGAGCCATCGCGGAGGGTGATCCCGACGGGCCGGTGGCGACCGAATAGGAGTCGGGGGATGAATCGTCACCTTCCCGCCGTGCGGCTCTTCTCGAAAGGCTAGGACCCGGCCATGGACATCCGGTTTATCGCGGTCATCTTCCTGATCGCGGCGCTCATGGAGATGCTCGCCAAGATGGCCAGGAAGAGGCGGGGGGAGGAGGAGGAGGGACTCGAGGAGAGGATTGAGCCACGCAAGCCGGCGGACCCGCTGGCCGGCGTGCTCGAGGAGATGCAGCGGTTGACGCGGGGCGACGAGGGCGGGGGTGAAGTGGATACGGAGGCTCCCGAACCTGTGTTGCGCGAACGGAGGAGTCCCGGAGGAGAAACGCGACTTCGTGTGCCGGAGCCGGCCCGCGAACCGGCCGGGCCGGTCAGGCCCCCAGCGCGTGAGAGGCCGGTCAGGGATGACCTGATGCCGCACTCGCCTCCCGAACCGGCGCCGGAGCCGGTAACCCTGCGCGGCCAGATCGAGCGGATGTTCGAGCCGGTGCCGCAGGTGCCCACCGTGCCGGTTGTCTTGGAGGAGCCCTCGGTGGAACCGGAACCCTGGGCGCTCCCGAAACCGGTGGTGCCTCGTCGTGACAGGTCGCCCCGGCCGGTCGAGGTCCGCTCCCGGGAGGCGCGGCCCCGGGAGGCGCGGGAGATCGCGGAACGCGCCTGGGCGGTGGACCGGGACGAGGTCGCCGCGGTGCCGAAGACGCGGGCCGACGTGGGACGCCGTGTGGAGGTGCGGTGGGGAGGGGAGGGGGGAGGGACGGGCCTGGGCTCGGTGCGCGACCTGCGGCGGCTCGTGGTGGCGCGCGAGGTGCTAGGTCCGCCCCTGGCCCTGCGCAGCGGGGAGCCGTCCACGGAGCGTTAGAGGAGGACCCCTTCGACAAGGGAGACGACACGCAGTCCCTCGCGCTTGCCGTCGCTACCCCGTCGGCCTCGTGATCTCGTACTGGCTCGGCGGCTCCGCCCCCAGCAGGTGGCGGACGAAGTAGTCCCAGCGCCGGCGGATGAAATAGGGCTCGTTCAGGCCGTGCGCCCGGTTCGGCGCCCAGATGAAGTCGAAATCGCGGTTGGCCTTGATCAGCTCGTCGACCAGCTGGATGGTCATGGCGGGATGTACGTTGTCGTCCATGTCGCCGTGCATGAGGAGCAGCTTGCCTTCCAGGTTCGCGGCGTAGGTCTTGTTGGCCGCGGACTCGAAGTTGTCTCCTCCGCCTGAATCGGACTGCATGACCCCCTGGTACTTCTCGGCCCAGTAGATGTTGTAGCTGCGGTTGTCGTGGTTGCCGGCGCCGGAGACGGCCACCTTGAAGAACTCGGGGAAGCGCAGGATCGCGTCGGTGGAGGCGAAACCGCCGCCCGAGTGCCCGTAGATCCCCACGCGGTCCAGGTCGATGAACGGATAACGGGCGGCGAGCTGCTTGATCACCGCGATGTGGTCGGGGATGCCGTTGTCGATGAAGTTGCCGTAGTAGTTGTCGTGGAACGCCTTGGAGCGGTGCGGCGTCCCGAGGTGGTCGATCTGCACCACCACGAAGCCGAGCTGCGCCAGCGCGAAGTCCTCTCCGCCCCCCTTGAACGCCCACGCCCCGACGCTGCCCACCTGGGGTCCGGGGTAGATGTGCGAGATGATCGGGTACTTCGCGTTCTCGTCGAGGCCGGGGGGCAGATAGAGCACGCCGTACAGATCGGTGATGCCGTCGCGCGCCTTCGCCGAGAACACCTCCGCCGGGGTGAAGCCGAGCTCCGCGAGCGCGGAGATGTCGGCCCGCTCCAGCTCCAGCACGACTTGGCCGTCGTTGGCGCGGCGCAGGACGATGACCGGCGCCGCCTCGATGCGGGAATAGGTGTCCACGAAATAGTCGCCGCTCGGAGAGAAGACGATCTCGTGGTTGGCGTCCTCGGGCGTGAGCAGCGTCAGGTCCGAGCCGTCAAACCCGGCCCGGTAGAGATGGGCGTAGTAGGGATGGCGTCCGGGCTCGCGGCCGCGCGCGACGAAGTGGATGCGCTGGCGCGCCTCGTCCACATGGAGGACTTCGCCCACCACCCACGGCCCCGAGGTGATCCGGTTCTTCAGGTTCCCCTCGCCGTCGAAGCGGTAGAGGTGTCCCCATCCGTCGCGCTCGGACCACCAGATCACGTCGTCGCCACTCTCGGAGACGTACCACGACGGGGTGCCCCCGCTCGACCCGCCGCCCCGGTGCCCGAGCGAGATGAAGGTTTGGGTGGAGTCGCCCAGAATCACCCGGGACGTGCCCGTCGCGCCGTCGACTTCGGCCAGGAACACCCGCTGGGAGCCGCGGGTGAAGTAGTTGACGTGCAGCCTGGTCCCGTCGGCACTCCACGCCGAGTCGGGAGCGGAGCCCCGGAAGGAGAGCTGGTGAGGCGTTGGCGCGACGTCAACCCGGTGGTTGGCGGTCGCGCGCAGGCCCGGAGCCCCGCCGTCGGCCGCGCCGGTCTCCTCAAGCGCCAGGATGTGGACGGTCGGCAGGGGGATCAGCGAGTCGCCCGGCAGCGCATACGGCTGGGAGAAGTGACGGGGGCGCTGCGGCGTGTAGGAGATGTAGTGCATGTGCTCCACGTCGCGCTCGTCCCGCCGGGAGACCGCGATGTAGCGGGAATCCGGTGACCAGGAGAGCGTAGCACGCCGTGCCCCGCCCCCCCGGCGCTGCTGGTTGGGGCTGGGCTCGTTGTAGCCGTAGGCGTAGTACTTCTCCCCGTCGGTGGTGAGCTGGATCGAGTCGCCGCCCTCCGCGGGTCGCACATACAGGTTGTACTCGTGCGCGAAGGCCTCCCAGCGCCCGTCGGGGGATTCCACGAAGGGGACCTGCGAGGGGAGCGTATCGGCCACCGTGCACGCGTACTCGGCGATGTCGCAGAGAAAGCGCCTGCCGCCGGCCGTGAACTCGATCTCGCTCTCGGTGTCGCCGAAGCGGAAGGTGCTGAAGGGCAGCTTTTCGGGGACGTAGCTGGTGTCGTTGGCGAGCGACATGGCGCTGGCCAGCCGGTAGTGGTCGAAGAGCTGTTCGCGGCTTGCGGCGGCCGGGTCCACCAGGATGAACTCGTAGCCCGATCCGGTGTTGTTCCGGTACCAGAAGCGGTCGGTGTCGCCGGTCTCCATCCAGTTCGGGCTGACGCTGGCTCCTGCGATGAGGGGCTGCGTGTTCCAGGTGAGGAATCGTTCGGCGCGGGAGTAGTCGACGGTCTGGGCGAGCGCCGGGGTGGGACTCGCGACGGCGGTCGCCAGGGCCGCGAGGACCAGTCGGGCGGAAGTGGGGCGGGGGCAGGTAGCGTGGGCGACACGGGGGCGGATGGGGCGCGACATTCTGATGCTCCAG
>VXOC01000172.1 GCA_009840215.1 Gemmatimonadota bacterium
CCGAGATCTACACGCGTAAGATCGTCGGCAGCGTCAGATGTGAAAAAGAGCCAGGCGGGGGGTGGTGCGGCGGATGCTGGCGCGCTGCGACGTGGTCATCGAGAACTTCCGCAAGGGGGTGATGGAGGGATTCGGTCTGGGTTATGAATCGCTGCGGGGCGCCAACCCCGGTCTGGTGTACTGTCAGATCACGGGCTTCGGACGCACCGGGCCGCTGGCGGACCACGGCGGCTTCGACCTGATCGCCCAGGGTATGACGGGGCTGCTGAGTGTGACCGGGGAGGGGCCGGGGCGGCCGCCGGTGAAGTGCGGGCCGCCGGTGACCGACATCACGGCGGGGATTCTGGGCGCGATGGGTGTGGTGGCAGCGCTGTATTCGCGCGGGCAGACGGGGGTGGGCCAGCGCGTCGACACCTCTCTCTACGAGGCGGGACTGGTGCAGACCTTCTGGCAGTCGGCCGTCGCTCTCGCGACCGGCGTATCACCCGGGCCACTGGGCTCCGCCCATCCCCTGGCCGCCCCCTACGAGGCGCTGCCCACAGCCGACGGCTGGATCACCGTCGGGGGCTGGAACCAGGTCAACTGGCACCGCCTGCTGGATGCTCTGGAGCTGCGCGAGCTGGTCGACGACCCCCGCTTCGCGACCAACGACGCCCGCATGAAGAACCATGCGGCGCTGCGCGAGGTGCTGACCGGGCGGTTGCAGACCGCCTCGGCGGAGGAGTGGCTCCGGCGGCTGGAGGAGGCAGCGGTTCCTGCGGGGCCGGTATTGAGCATGCTGGAGGCGCTGCGTCATCCGCAGACGGTCGCGCGGGAGATGGTGGTGGCGGTCGAGCAGGGTGGGGAAGCGGTTGAGACGCTGGGCATGCCCGTCAAGCTGTCGGAGACTCCGGCCACGGTGGGACGCGGTGCGCCTGGGATGGGCGAGCACTCCCAAGAGGTGCTAGGGGAGTACGGGTTCGAGGAGGCGGAGATCGAGGAGTTGCTCCGTTCGGGTGTCGTGGGCAGCTTCAACGCATGAGCATGCAATCCCCAACCGGCGGCCAGTTGGACTTTCAGCAGATTTGGACCAAAGTGGTCGACTATGTCGATCCGCGGTGGCTGCCCGGCCTGATCGTCCTCGCGCTCGCCGGCCTCATCTACATCGTGGCCGGCTGGATACTCCGCCGCGTCGAAAAGAGGCTGGCCGCGCGGACCGAGACCGATCTGGACGACGAGTTCCTGCGGGCGCTGCGCAAGGTGGTCCGCCTGACGGTGGTCGCGTGGGCCATCTCGCAGCTTCTGGGCCAATGGGTGCCGGTCCTTGGTACCCGGCCTCCGGAGGGCGGCGAGTGGGTGGCGAACGATGTCCAACCCCAGGACTGGGTGTGGGGCATCTGGACGATCCTCGTCTTCTTCCCCATCAGCCGCTTCGTCGGCCACGTGATGGCCACCTTCGAGCAGAAGGTGATGTCCCGCTCCGACACCGCCCTCGACGAGACGGCCCTGCCGATGGTCAACCGTTTCATTCGGTTCCTGGTGATCGCCGTCGGTGTGCTTCTCGCGCTGCCCCAGCTGGGCATCAGCATCGCGCCGCTGCTGGGAGGTGCGGGCGTGTTGGGACTGGCCCTTTCCTTCGCCGCCAAGGACACGCTCTCCAACCTGATCGCGGGCGTCCTGCTCATCATGGACCGGCCCTTCAAGGTGGGCGACAGGATCGAGCTCTGGAACGCGCCCCGCGAGACAGGCACCTGGGGCGACGTGATCGAGATCGGCCTGCGCGCGACCAAGATCCGCAATCCCGACAACCTCGTGGTGGTGGTTCCCAACAACGAGATCATGCGGCGCGACATCATCAACTACACGATGTCGGGCGACGACATCCGGCTGCGGATCCCCTTCTCGTGCGCCTACGAATCGGACATCGAACGGGCGAAGGCGCTGCTGAAGGAGGTGGCCCACGAGGTGAAGGGGGTCAAGCTCGATCCCGCACCGATCGTGATCGTGCGGGGCTTCGGGCCGTCGGAGGTGAACCTGCAGTTGCGCGTGTGGATCATGGAGGCGCGGTCGAGGCGCCGGATCGCCGACGAGATCACCGAGAAGGCGATGGTGGCGTTCGCCGAGGCCGGGGTGGAGATCCCGTATCCGAAGCGGGAGCTGTACATCAGGGGGGATGGCGGGGTGGCGGGGTTGCTGCCGACCGGGGAGTAGTGGTCAGCCCGGGATCGTCGCACCAGGTGCCGGATGGTGGAGCGTACAGAGTTGTCCCTGTCCCGGTCTTGAGCGCGAACAGCCTTCAAGCCATTTTCCGTGGGTAAGAGACAAAACGGGTAATGTAAACTGCGGTTTCCACAATGACAAGTATGGTTGACATCAGCACGAACAGAACCGCCTACCGGTACGCATTCGCCCTCGCGCTGGGGGCCTCGTTCCTCCTCGCCTGGGTGAGCCCCGGCGTCGGTCTCATCGGGGCCGACGGCGACCCCGCCAATGCGATGTACATCGGCGTATTCGCGGTTGGCGGCATCGGGGCCCTCGTCTCGCGGTTGCGACCTCTCGGCATGGCGCGGACGCTCGTGGGCATGGCGATCGCGCAGGCAGCTGTCGCCGCGATCGCCCTGTTCGGCGGGCTTGGCCGTCCCTGGAGCGGGCCGCTGGAGATCATACTCTCGAACGGTTTCTTCATTGCACTCTTTCTTGGATCGGCGTGGCTCTTCCGCCGCGCGGCCACCGCATCAACGAATGATCAGGACACCCAATGCGCTTCGACTTCAAGCCTCACCTCGCCGCGGTAGCGCGCTCCGTGTCGTCGCCGGAACGCGACGGCCGGCCCGCCCGCGCGATCACGCTCTCCCGCAGCTATCCGACGACGGAGGAAGACCTGTGGGACGCGGTTACGAACCCGCAGCGCATTCCGCACTGGTTCACGCCGGTCAGCGGCGACCTCGAACCCGGGGGCCGGTATCAGCTGGAGGGGAACGCCGGCGGCGTGATCGAGGTCTGCGAACCGCCGAGGCTGCTGGCTCTCACGTGGGTATTCGGCGAATACGTCAGCTGGGTGGAGGTGCGCGTCTCCGGTGACGTGGGCGGTGGGGCGCGGCTCACGCTCACCCACACCGCGCCACATTCGGAGCATTGGGACCAGTACGGAGCGGGTGCGACGGGGGTCGGCTGGGAGCTGGCCCTGGCGGGACTCGCGATCCATCTCGGCCAACCGGATGCGCCGAAGCCGGACGAGGCCGAATTCGCCGGTTCGCCGGATGGCAGGGCGTTCGTCGCGGGTAGCAGCGAAGCGTGGGGGGAAGCGGCGGTGGCGGGCGGTGAGGATCCCGGTGCCGTGCGGGCGGCGGCAGCGCGAACGACTGCGTTCTACACGGGCGCGTAGAATCCGTGACAGGCTCCGACGGTCCGCTGGGACCCGGATCCCTGGCGGTCGCCCGGGTTGCAGGATTTCCGGCCCGATGTCTGTTTGTGCCGGGAGTGCTGTGCCTTGTACTCGCGATCGGGGATGATGCACTTGCGCATGCGGAGCAACCCGGCGGGCCGGCAACGGCGCAAGGACCGCTCAAGGAGGCCGGCGACTCGCTGGACGACCGCTTCAGCGGGCCGCCGGTGGACTCCACGGACGCCGCGCTGAGCGCACTCACCGTGGTGAGGGGCGGTTCGGCAACCGTTACCATCCGTCCGGCCTTTCACGCGGATTCCACCGCGTACCGCGCGTTCGTCCAGAACGACACTGCGTCGATCACCGTCACCGCGACGACGCGTGACGGCGGCGCGACGGTGTCGATCGCGGACGATCCGGATACCTCCACCCCGGCCACGGCCACGCTGGCGCTCTCGGAAGGCGCCAACACGGTCACGGTCACGGTCACGGCCGAGGACGAGGTCACCACGCGAACCTACACGATCACGGTGGCGCGCGCGGCGGGCGCCCCGACGGCCGACACGACGGCGGCCTGGACGGCAAACCTGACCGTCGACGCGAACGGGGCGTCCCTGGGGTACAACAAGGCGGCCGGGACGGGCGCGTTGGCGCCGCGGTCGTTCATGGTCGGGGACAGCACGTTCACGATGTCCCAGCTCGAGTACAACGCCACAGACGATCAGTTGCCGATCGATTTCGAGGAATGGAACCCGCTTTTTGCCATCCTGTACCTGGGCAGGTGGGGTGTGACTGCAACCCTCGGCGACAAGGTCCTCGACTTCCGGGACGGCTTCCCGGAACTGCCCGCTTTCGGCTGGTCGTTCGGGGACGTGGTGCTCGTCAAGCTGTTCACAAATCCACCCGACAAGGTGACCGGATTGGAGGTGACATCGGCGAATGGACAACTTGAGCTCACGTGGGACAAGCCCCCGGCCGCGGAGGGGTTCAAGGTCCAGTGGAAGTCGGGTAGCGAGACTTTTGACGATGCGCCCGGGGACGGTCGCGAAGCGATCATCAACGACGAGGACACTACCAGCTACACGATTCCCGGTCTGACGAACGGCACGTTGTACATGATCCGTGTCATCGCGACGAACGATGTGGGTGATGGCGAGCCTTCGGATGTCGCGAACGGCATGCCGCTTACGACGCCGGGGAAGGTGACGGGATTGACGGTGACGGCCGGGGACGGCGGGCTTGGGCTGACCTGGACCAGGCCTTCCCTGGCCTTCGGGTACAGGGTGCAATGGAAGTCGGGCGGGCAAACGTTCAGCAATGCCGACACGGACAACCGCGAGGATGTGCTGCCGGAAGGGGACAGTACGTCCCACACCATCACCGGCCTGACGAACGGGACCGAGTACACGGTCCGGGTGATCGCGACGAACGCCGTAGCCGACGGTCCGCCCTCCGACGAGGCGACGGGCACACCCGTGTCCTCGGACGCGACCCTGATGGCACTTGCGCTCGCGACGGGCGGCGCCGCGCAGGTATCGCTCAGCCCGGCCTTCCACGCGGATTCGACGGCCTACCGCGTGGTCGTTCACAACGACACGGCCGCGATCACCGTGACCGCGACGAAGAGCTACGCGGACGCAAGGGTGGTGATTACGGACGATCCGGACACGGCCACGGCGGGCACGGCGACACTGGCGCTTTCCCAGGGCGAGAACACCATCACGGTCACCGTGACGGCCGCGGACACCGTCACGACCAGGACCTACGCGATCGCGGTGGTGCGCGCACGAGCCGCGCCGACGCCGGACCCGTCGGCGTCATGGACGGCGAACCTGACGGTGGGGACCAGCGGCGACGGCTCGGGACGACTGGGGTACGATGCCGCGAATGGCACGGGTGCCCTCGTGCCGGTGTCCTTCCAGCTCAACGACACCGCCCTCACCCTCAACCAGTTCGAGTACGACCCGGACCCAAAGCGACTGCAGCTGGAGTTTGCGGACCTCGACATTCTGACCGCTCTCTACTTCTTCCGGAGAGCGGGCGCGGTCCTGCATGTCGGCAGCGCGGTCGCGGACTTGCGGGATGAGGTGCCGAGCGAAGTCAATCTGGACTGGGCCTTCGGGGACGAGGTGCTCCTCAAGCTCTTCACGAATGTGCCAGGAGAGGTGACCGGGGTCGAGGTGACCGCCGGCGACGAGCATCTCCAGGTGTCCTGGGACAAGCCGACGGCGGCGTGGGGATACAAGGTGCAATGGAAGTCGGGAACGGAGAGCTTCGCCAGCGCGGAAGCGGACGGGCGCGAGGCGATCCTCGACCACCCGGACAGCACGAGCTACACGATCTCGGACCTGACCAACGGCACGGAGTACATGGTTCGGGTCATCGCGACGAACGACACGGGCGAGGCCACGGCCTCCGATGTGAAGAGCGGCACGCCAAACCTCCCGGTTACCAGCGACCTGCCCTGGTCCGCGACGATGACGGTCGGAAGCACCACCGGAAACACGCGGGGATACGACGGCACCGGCGGGACGCTGGACGACGCCGATTTCCTCCACGATTCCGAGACCTACGACGTCACCGCGGTACGAACGGAGACGAGCAACGGCAACCTGGTCCTTCGGGTGGAGAACCAGGGCGCGGGACCCGACAGCCTTCCGAGCGCGCTGGTCTGGGAGGTCGCCGGCCTGGAACTGCCGCTGGACGAGATCACGGCCAGTGCCTCCGACGGCCGGTATCGGTACAGCCA
Organism: Gemmatimonadota bacterium; assembly: GCA_009840215.1. GTDB lineage: Bacteria > Gemmatimonadota > Gemmatimonadetes > Longimicrobiales > Gaopeijiaceae > Bin94. Next base: position 6,114 of record VXOC01000172.1, read on the forward strand.
GAATTGGCTGGCGGCCAACGCCTCGTTCCTGCATCACACCAACGTCGGGCGCGCCGTGCCGGTCGGGGCCGGGGTCACCGTGTGCCTGCGCACCGCGACGCCGGACTGTCCGGCCAATACCGCGGCCACCGGCCAGCCGGCGATCTTCGGCACACCGGTGGTGGGAGGCACGCTGACCGCCTCGGCCGGTACGATCACCGACGGCAACGGACTCGCCGGCACGACGTACGGCTACGAGTGGTTCCGCGTGGACGACATGGACAATGAGACCGCCATCGGGACGAATTCGGCCTCATACACGCCGGTGGACGCGGATGTGGGCCACACGATCAAGGTGAAAACGAGCTTCCTGGACGCGGGCGGTTTCGGCGAGATGCGCACGAGCGAGGCCACGAGCGCGGTGGAGGCGGTGTCCCAGGCCGACCCGACGGTGACCCTGCAGGCGACGCAGGGCGAGGTGACCGAGGGCGGCACGGTTCGGCTCCTGCTGCGCCTCGACCCGGTGTCGACTTCTCAACTGTCGGTCAGGATGTCCTGGAGCCAGGTGGGGTCGTTCTGGGCGGGCACGCCGCCGTCGACCGTGACGGTGACGGCCGGGACGGCCGAGGTCGAGCTGGAGGTGCGGACGGTCGACGACAACACGCAGGAGGACAACGGGAGCATTACGGCCCGGGTGCTGTCCGGCACCGGGTACGAGGTGCGCGACGACGAGTCCGTCACCACCGACGTGCTCGACAACGACTCTCCCTCGGGGATCTGCCGCCGGACCGCGCAGGTGCGCGACCGGATCCTTCTCCTGCTCAAGCATCGCCACAAGTACAAGGGCGATTGCAGCGGGGTGACGGACGCCGATCTGGCCAAGCTGACCGGCCTGGACGTGGATGACGCGGGCATCACGAGCGTGCGCACGGGCGATTTCGCGGGCCTGAGCCGCGTCTCCAGGCTGTCGCTCACGGACAACCGGCTGACCTCGCTCCCAGCCGGGATCTTCGACGGAATGAACTCCCTCGGCGAACTCCGGCTGAGTGACAACCGGCTGTCATCGTCGCTCACCGGCGTGTTCGTGGACCTGCCCGATCTGCAGGAGCTGGCGCTCTACGACAACAGCCTGAACGACCTGCCCTTCGACGACCTGGAGGACCTGCCGCGGCTGTCGAAGCTCTACTGGGGCGGCAACCCCGGACACCGCTACGAGGTGCAGGTCCTCCCGCTGCGCCTGAACGTCGGTGCGGGCAATGTGGAGTACCGGGTCCGCCTGAAGCGCCCGCCCGGCACCAGTGACCCGGTCGAGATCGCCAGGCGCGCGCACGGAGACCTCAACGTGTCCCCGGGCTCGCGGACGTTTGCGGACGACGACTGGTTCCGGTCGCAGACCTTCACGGTGGGCAGTTCGGCGGCCGTGGGCGAGACGCGGTACATCACGCATTTCGTCGACGCGGGCGCCTTCCGGGTCGACGGGATCGACAGCGTGGCGGTGGTGAAGGTGGCGTCGATGACGGTGGGATCGTCCGAGGCCGCGGATCTGGCGCTGGTGGCCGGCTTGAGCCCACGGGAAGCCGCCGCCGTCCTGTTCGGGGAAGCCGAACTCGACTCGGTGCGGCTCCGGGCGCTCGACCGGCTGGGCAACGGGAACGGGCGCTACGACCACGGGGATCTCATTGCCTGGGCCGACCGGTGCCGTCGCGGAGAGGTGGACTGCGGCGGCTCCGGGGACTCCGATCCCGGCGGGAGCGCGCTGCCGTCGCAGGGGCGGGCCGGGAATACCGGGCGGAGACATCGCGGCGGTTGGAGTGGTGGTTCCGATGACGGGCCACCCGGAGGGCCGCGGAAGGGTCCTCCAGGGGTGTCGGCCGGGCCCCCGCGCAGACGCCCGGATGAGGATCCGGGAAGGTTCGGGGAGCGCTCACCACGGGATTCGGGGGCCGGTCACCCCCATGACGGGTCGGGCACCGCCCCGAAGTGCCGCGGCTCCGGTTGGGGGCGGGTAGCGGTTGTTGCGGCGCTGGCCGTGTGGGCTTGCATGGGCGAGGATCTCACCAGGCCACCCGCGGATGGGCCGCCATCGGACGCTGCGGATCCGCCGGTGGCGGGATTTCGCGGACAGCACGACACGGCACGGGCGCTGGAGGTCGCGCTGACCGCCCCGGCCGGGTCGCGCGCCGCCAGTGCCATGCTTCGGGTGGACGGCCCCGCGATCGATTCGTTACGGGCACCCGGGCTGACGTTCTTCGCGTCCGGCGCCTCCACGCCGCGGGGAAGAAGAGTGGTCGTGGCCGGTGACCTGTCGGCCGGGATCCTGCTCGAGATCTGGGTCCCCGCCGGGAGCGATGCCGCCGACTACGGCGTCAAGGTGCTTGAGGTCGCCGGCGAGGACTACGCGCTGCAGGACATCGAAGGCTATTCGGCCTCGGTGCGGCGATAGGACGAGTGCAGGCGTTCGCGACTCACCTTCCCCCCCGATCCGCATCCCGAATCCCCCGGAACTCGTTCCCCTCCCGCCAGTTCGGCCAATCCTCCGACATGGCGATCCGGTACCCCACCCGGAACATCAGCCCCAGGTCGTCCAGCGCTCCCGTCAGGTCCCACGACGGGTCGAACTCGTCCGTCACCTTGTGATACCGGTTGCTGGTGTAGTCCGCGCGCCGCGCCAGCGTCCAATCCTCGCCGTGCTCGACGTGGTCGATCCCCGAATCGGTGTAGAGTGACGGAACGCCGACCTTGGCGAAGCTGAAGTGGTCGGAGCGGTAGTAGAATCCCTTTTCGGGCTCCGGGTCCGGACGCAGCGTACGCCCCACCGCGGCGGCCGCTTCGGCCAGATGGTCGTCCAGCTCCGAGGCCCCCATCCCCACCACCGTGATGTCGTTCATGGGACCGTCGACGTTCACCCCGTCGATGTTGATCGTCGCCACCGTGTTCGCCGTGGGATAGACCGGGTTGGCGGCGTAGTAGGCGGATCCCAGCAGCCCCTGCTCCTCGGCGGTCACGGCGAGGAAGAGGATGGAGCGGGCCGGGCGCTCCGGCAGGGCCGCGAAGGCGCGCGCCAGCTCGATCAGCCCCGCGGTGCCGGTGGCGTTGTCGAAAGCGCCGTTGAAGATCGGGTCCTCCATGGTTTCGTCGCCGACCCCGAAGTGGTCCCAGTGGGCCGTGTAGATGATCACCTCGTCGGGCCGCTCGCTCCCGGGCAGCAGCGCCAGCACGTTCCTCGACTCGGAGCGCCGGATGTCGAAGGAGACCGCCACCGAGGCCGTGGCGCCGAGGGGGACAGCCCGGAAATCCGGGCGCGTGGCCGACTGCGCCAGTGCGTCGTAGTCGAAGCCGCTCCCCGCGAAGATCTCGCGCGCCACCTCGATCCGGATCCATCCCTCGATCGGGACGCGGTGCATGTTGCCGTCCTCGCCGGCCTGATCGAACTGCGGACCGGTCCAGCCGCCGCTCACGACCGACCAGGGGTATCCCGCCGCGGCTTGCTCGTGCACGACGATCGCGCCCGCCGCGCCCTGCCGCGCCGCCTCCTCGAACTTGTAGGTCCAGCGGCCGTAGTAGGTCATCGCGTTGCCGCGAAAGACCGCCTCGTCCTGCGTCGCGAACCCGGGGTCGTTGACCAGCATGACGACGGTCTTGCCGGCCGCGTCGACGCCTTCGTAGTCGTTCCAGCCGTACTCCGGCGCGACGATCCCGTAGCCGACGAAGACCATCTCGGAGTCCTCGATCGACTCGTTCTCCGCCACGCGCTTCGTCCATGCCACGAAATCGTCGGGCCATTTGTAGGACAATTGTGCTTCAGGAGCCCGCACCGTGAGCCGGGGCTCGCCCTGCTCGGTGAGCGCGACGAGGGGAATGTTCTGGAAGAAGGAGTCGCCGTTGCCGGGCTCGAGGCCGACCGCCCGGAACTGCTCGACGAGGTAGTTGACCGTCAGCTCCTCGCCGGGCGTGGAGGGGGCGCGGCCTTCGAACTCGTCGCTGGACAGGGTCTGGATGGCGGCCGAGTAGGCTTCCAGGGACATGGCCGCGGCGGCGTCGTCGGCCTCGTCGGCGGCGTCGGTCGTGGTGGTGTCGCCGCAGGCGAAGAGGGCGGCGCAGGTGAGCAGCGCGGTGGGGAGGGGGATGCTTCGCGTTGTCATGATGGTGTCATCTGATTATGATGGATGTCAACTACGCATTACATTTTGTAAACTGCGATTGACAAAAATGGGTCCGAAGCCGCTGGTCTCGCCGTGGGAAAGGGACTCCGGCGCACGGGACTGCGGCGTACGCGGTCGATCGGCGGCCACGTTCGAGATCCGGGGGCAGGGTAGCCGGGTGTCGCGGACACGGTCAAGATGTAGGGTCCGGGTTCCGACCGGATCGCGTTGGCGTCCCGGGGGCAACGAACACCAGGGGAGGGAGCAGCACGATGAAGATTCGGATCGCCGCAGCGATCGCCGTCCTCGGGATGGCGGGCTGCCAGCAGGACCGGGAGCAGGACGATGCCTCACCGGTAGCGTCCCCCGGTGACGCCGTCATGCAGAGCACCGATGCCCAGACCGGGGAATACCCGTTCGAGGTCTGGGGCGACCTCCCGGCCTCCGCCGGCCGGGACAGCGCGGGCATCCGCATCGTCGAAAACGCCAGTCCCGAAGAGGGCTCGCGGCTGCACTGGGTGATCGGGCCGGAGCCGGACGTCACGATCGGGGACATCGATGGCGACGATCCCTATCTACTCAGCTACGCCTGGGACGCCACGAAGCTGTCCGACGGACGGATCGTCGTGGTGGACCGTTACACGAGCGAGCTGAGAGTCTTCGACGCTGCCGGCGTGTACCTGACCAAGTGGGGTGGCCAGGGTGAAGGGCCCGGCGAGTTCCCGCGGAGCAGCCTGGGAAACGTGGAGCCCTGGCCGGGCGACTCGATCGTGGCGTGGTATGCGGATGTGCAGACCATCTCCGTGTTCGATTCGCAAGGGAACTTCGGCCGTTCGTTCAATCGGGCCGGCGCCGGCCAGAGGCCGTGGGAAGTGACACGGCCGGAGCTGGTCAGAAGGGACGGGACCATTCTGGGGGTTCTCGCGGAGCGGGAGAACGCGGGCTCCGCCGAGGTCCGCATCCTGAACGGCGAGGGTGGACTCCATGTGTCCCTGGGCGACCACCGCAGCCGCCGGGCCCTGTACTTCAGCCGGGAGCTGAAACTTGGCCTCTGGGGTGACCTTGCCGTCGTGGCCCCGAGCGACCGGTACGAACTCAAGGCCTACGCCGACGACGGCACACTGGTTCGAATCGTGCGCCGCGAGCATGTCCCCCGAGTCCCCAGGGCGGTAGACATCATGGTGAGCCCCACGCTCCGGCCGGAGTGGCGGATCCCCATGGAGGCCGAAATGCTCCGGGTCCCGCAGAGCAAGCTTGAGGAGTTCTTCCCCGCCTTCGCGGAGATCATGTCCGACAAGGCCGGCTACCTTTGGGTCCGCGAATTCGAACCCCCCAAGGAAGCGGGCCCGGCGCCGGTGTGGACCGTGTTCAGCCCGGAGGGTCGCGTGTTGGGGTTCGTGGAGACGCCGCCGGGGCTGGAGATCTACGAGATCGGCGAGGACTACCTGCTGGGGCACGCCGAGGGCGAGCTGGATGTGGAGATGATCCAGCTCTGGCCCCTGGTCCGGTAGGGGAGGGGCCCCGACTCAGGCCTTCAAGGATCGTTCCCGCCCTCGGACACCACCACCGGTCCCCCTTCGCCCTCGAGCGTCTCCAGCACCTGCCTCCACTGGAACTTCTCGCCGATCCCCCGGACGTAGTAGTCCATCCAGGCCTTCTCGCTCACGGCCTTGACCAGACGGTTGCGCGGGTCCGGAATCCCATGGCTTCGCCCCGGATACATGAACAGTTCCGTCGGCACGCCGAGCTTCTTGAGCGCCATGTGCAGCTCCACGGACTGGGGACTGGGGACGCGCGGGTCGCCCTCCACGACATGGATCATGGTGGGCGTCTTCGCGTTCCTGATGTACTTGAGCGGTGACTGGTCGAAGTACGTGTCGAAGTCCTCGTACAGGAATCCGTCCCCGACATAGAACTGACGGTTCCGCTGCACGTCGCTCTGCGCGTACATGCTGATCCAGTTCATTGTGCCGGCACCCGAGCTGATCGCCTTGAAGCGGTCCGTCCGGGTGAGGATCCAGTTGGACCAGTGCCCGCCCGCGCTCCAGCCCAGCGCACCCATGCGGTCCCCGTCCACGATCCCCTGTTCGATCAGATGGTCCACCCCGGTCATGATGTCCTCGTAGCCCATCGTGAAGTAGTCGCCCACGATGTCCGTGCGGTGCTCGTTCCCGTAGTTGCGCGACCCGCGGTAGTTGGGCTTGAGCACCGCGTACCCCGCCCCCGCGTACACCTGGGAGCTGTAGCCGCCGTTGAACCTGAGGACATCGGCCGACGCCGGACCCCCGTGAATTGCGACGATGAGCGGATACCGCGTCCCCTCCTCGTAGCCGACGGGATAGACCAGCACCCCCCCGACCGTCCTGCCGTCGGACGAGCGCCAGTTGATCTCGACCTCCTCGCCCAGCGCGATCCCGCGGATCTGCGGGTTGACGTCCACCAGCTGCGTCCACGTCGAGCGGTCGGGAATGTCGTCCACATTCGCCACGGTAAAGACGGTGGGCGGAGTCTTCGGATCGCTGTAGTTGAGGAGGATCGTGCCCGTGTCCTCGTCGCGGGAGACCGAGAGCGCGGCCCGCACGTCGGTAAGCTGCCGCACCGCGCCCGTCTCCACGTTCAGCGCATGCAGCTGCGTGGTGACCTTCACGCCGGCGTTGAAATAGATCGTCCGCGAGTCGTCCGACCAGAATCCGGTGTTCAGACTCTGGTCGAAGTCCGCGCCCAGCTTTCGGAACGGCGCGCCGCGATCGCCGACCTCGCGGATGTAGACGCGGTTCTCGGTCATCGAGTAGCGCTCCATCTCGTCGGGCGCCGAAAAGGCGATCCAGCGGCCGTCGGGGGAAAAGCCGAGGCCGCTCTCACCGACCTCGTAGTTGTCCGTGAGGCGTTCGATCTCGCCCGTGGCCACCTCCATGAGGTACAGGTCCGCGTAGAGGCGCTGTGCCGTGATGTTGCGCTCGTACCGCTCGGGCGAGCCGCCCGTGATGCCGATCCAGCGCCCGTCCTCGGAAAGCGTGAAGCTGTTGATGCTGTAGGAGGGATCGTCGGTCTCGCGCCGCTCTTCGGCCGTCGCGACCTCGACGCTCCACAGGCTCGACAGAGGCGTGACCGCATTGCGGATGTCGACCGTGAAGCCCGCCTCTCGCCGCTCCTTCTCGTCCTCGTCGAAGGAGTCGGGGCGGGTGAAGTAGACGCGGCCTCCGTCGGGGGAGAAGTCCCACTGGTCGACGCCTGCGTCACCATCGGTGAGTTGGGTGGGATCCGCTCCCGCCAGGTCGTCGGCCGGCACCCGGTAGAGCTGTTCCTGGCCGCTCTCGCCCGAGCGATACACCAGCCAGCGTCCGTCCGGACTGAAGTCGAATCCCGACACGCCGTCAGCCGCATCGGTGATCCTGCGGGCCTCGCCGCCGTCGTGGCGCATCATGTAGAGCTGGGTCCTGTCGCCGTCCCGGTTGGACGCGAAGAGGAAGAACGAGCCGTCCGGGGCCCAGGTGGGACTCGTTTCGTTCCTGTCCTCCGTGTAGGTGAGCCGGCGCGCCGAAGGGATGCCCCCGCCGAGCGAAACGAGGTGAATATCGGTCTGGGACTCGGCCGCTTCCCAGTCGGGGGTGGTGACGGTGTAGAGCATCCACGCGCCGTCCGGGCTCGGGGTCCAGGAGCCGGCACGCTTCATCTGCTGCACGTCCATGAAGGTGAGCGGGGGCTGCTGGGAGGTGAGTGGGGAGGCGAGTGAAGCGGCAAGGGCTGTGATTGGGAGGGTGAGGGCGATGAAGCTGAGACGAGAGCGGGCCTCGGTGTGGGCGGTGAAGGGGAGACGCATCTGAACCTCGCTTTGGACGGTGAAACGGTGGCCAGGCCTTGGTGGCTGCCCGGAATGATCCGCATTGAACCGGCGCTGGACAAGTGATGCGGGGGGGAACGAGTGATGCCCCGTTGCCGTGGAACCAGGAGCCGTTTAGAGTCCACACGACCCCAATCCACCTGACACAGGGGCACGCCTGTTCAACAGACCTCCCCCAACTCTTCAGGAAAGCCGAGATGCGCAGATCCAACCAGGACTGGTGGCCCAACCAGTTGAACCTGAAACCACTTCACCGCCATGCCCGCTCGACCGACCCCATGGGCGACGATTTCGACTATGCCGAGGCGTTCAAGTCCCTTGACCTGAACGCCCTGAAGGAGGACCTCCAACAGCTGATGACGACGTCGCAGGACTGGTGGCCGGCCGACTACGGCCACTACGGCCCCCTCTTCATTCGCATGGCGTGGCACAGCGCGGGCACGTACCGGATCAGCGACGGGCGCGGCGGCGGCGGCTCCGGCACCCAGCGCTTCGCCCCCCTCAACAGCTGGCCCGACAACGCGAACCTCGACAAGGCGCGCCGGCTGCTCTGGCCGATCAAGCGGAAGTACGGCCGCAAGATCTCGTGGGCCGACCTGATGATCCTGGCCGGCAACTGCGCCCTCGAGTCGATGGGATTCAGGACCATGGGCTTCGGCGGCGGCCGCGAGGACGTGTGGGAACCCGAGGACATCGACTGGGGGGCGGAGGACACCTGGCTCGGAGACGAGCGCTACAGCGGCGACCGCGAACTCGACGAGCCCTTCGGCGCCGTCCAGATGGGCCTGATCTACGTGAACCCGGAGGGACCCAACGGAAAGCCGGATCCCGTCGCGGCAGCCAGGGACATTCGCGAGACCTTCCGCCGCATGGCGATGAACGACGAGGAGACCGTCGCGCTGATCGCCGGCGGGCACACCTTCGGCAAGGCGCATGGGGCGGCCGATGTGGGCCGCTACGTCGGTCCCGAACCCGAGGGCGCCGACCTGGAGGAGCAGGGCCTCGGCTGGAAGACCGGTTACGGCACCGGAAAGGCCGCCGATTCCGTCACCAGCGGGATCGAGGGCGCGTGGACGACCGACCCGGTCAAGTGGGACAACAACTTCCTCGAAAACCTGCACGGCTACGACTGGAAGCAGGTGAAGAGCCCCGCCGGTGCGGCACAGTGGACCCCGACGGATGACGCCGCCGTGGGTACAGTGCCGGATGCGCACGACCCGTCGAAAAAGCACGCCCCCATGATGCTGACGACGGACCTCTCCCTGAGGATGGACCCGGTCTACGCGCCGATCGCCAAGCGCTTCCTGGAGAACCCCGACGAGCTGGCGGACGCCTTCGCGCGGGCGTGGTACAAGCTGACGCACCGCGACATGGGTCCCGTTTCGCGGTATCTCGGTCCCGAGGTGCCGGCCGAGCCGCAGCTGTGGCAGGATCCCGTCCCCGAGGCCGATCACGAGCTGGTCGACGCGCAGGACGTCGCCGACCTCAAGGGCAGGGTCCTGGCGTCCGGGCTGTCGGTGTCCCGGCTGGTTTCGACCGCCTGGGCATCGGCGTCGACGTTCCGTGGGTCCGACAGGCGCGGTGGGGCGAACGGGGCGCGCATTCGGCTTGCGCCTCAGAACGGCTGGGAGGTGAACGATCCGGCCGAATTGGCGAAGGTGCTGCGGGTGTTGCGGGGGATTCAGAAGGATTTCAACGGTTCGCAGTCCGGGGGAAAGCGGGTCTCGCTTGCGGACCTGATCGTGCTTGGAGGGTGTGCGGCGGTGGAGCAGGCGGCGAAGAACGCCGGGCACGTTGTCGTGGTGCCCTTCTCACCGGGGCGCACGGACGCATCAGCGGAACAGACCGACGTGGAGTCGTTTGCGGTGCTCGAACCGAAGGTGGACGGGTTCCGCAACTTCGGAGGTAGCGGAAACGGCCGGCCAGCGGCGGAGTTGCTGGTCGACCGGGCGGACCTGCTGAACCTGACCGCTCCCGAGATGACGGTGCTCGTGGGCGGTCTGCGCGCCCTGAATGCCAACTCCAGGGGGTCGCAACTCGGGGTCTTCACCGACCGGCCGGGTGCATTGAGCAACGATTTCTTCGTGAACCTGCTCGACATGGATATCGAGTGGCGGGCGTCCGGGGCGGACGAGGACCGGTTCGAGGGGCGGGACCGGAAGACGGGCGAGCCGAGGTGGACCGGCACCAGCGTGGATCTCGTCTTCGGTTCGAATTCGGAGCTGCGGGCTTTCGCGGAGATCTATGCGTGTGAAGACGGGCAGGAGGTGTTCGTGCGCGACTTCGTGGCGGCTTGGGACAAGGTGATGAATCTGGATCGGTTTGATTTGGGGTGATTCCGACTCGGGGGGATTGAGCCCACGGGCCTCGCCGGGGAAGTCAAGGGGCAGGTACAGCGGGGAGTCATCGAGGAGAGCCCTCGGGCGATGCGTGAACGGCGCGGGGGCCCAGACAGCCAGTAGTCCGAATCTGCCGCTTTATTGTCGCCGTTTGTCGCAACCCCCGCGGCGACCGCGACCCTGGCCTCCGACACCGGCGAAGGTGTGTCGGCCATTACGGAGCACACCGCAGCGGGGTATTTGAGGGCGCTTGAGCGGATCATGATCGTCGAGAATCAGCCCGCCTGGCCCACGCACCTCAGGTCGAGGTCGGTTCTGAGACGCAAACCGGTGCGACACCTCACGGACCCTTCCCCTGCCGTGGCCGCCGTTCGAGCGACACCCGCCCGACTGCTCCGCGACCTCGACTTCCTGGGGCTCCTCTTCGAGTCGATGGTCGTACGGGATCTGCGGGTCTACGCCCAGGCCGCGGACGCCGAAGTGTTCCACTACCGGGAGAAGGGCGGTTTGGAGGTGGACGCGATCGTGCAGGCGAACGACGGTCGCTGGGCGGCTTTCGAGGTCAAGCTGGGGGAGGGGAGGGTGGATGAGGCTGCGCGCAATCTGCGGAGGCTGGCTGGCGCGGGTGGATGCGGAGAGGATGGGGGAGGGGTCTAACGCGGCGCTCACTGAACCAGCTGCTCCAACAGACTGTGCAACATCCGGACCTTGTCCAAGTCCTCGGGCTCGGATGAGTCCGGTCGAAAGTGCATCACGTCGTTGCGGACCTCGCGAACATCGTTCAGCAGCCCGATGAACAGTTTCCGGTCGATCCCCAGCCGCAGCTTCTTCCAGTTCTCACGAGACTCCAACAATCGGACGTACTCGCCGAACGTCAGGTCCGCCGCATCCTCGATCTCTCGCGTGTCATCGCCCGGGTCCCTCGCTTTCTTGATCTCCTCGGCCGACAGATTCCGGCGGATCAGTACCCGGATGCGGTCCTCCACCTCCCCCAGCAACAGGAACGGCGCAGCCTTCTGGTGATATTCCTGACTCAGGTCGCTCGTAGTCACGATTCCGGTGATGGTGCGGTCCTTCCCCCGGACCAGGACCACCTCCTGGTCGGTGATCGTGTCCACCGCCTTGAAGAAAGGGGCATCCTGATCGAGTATGCGGACGGGCTCCAGGCAATCGCGCACATGCTCGCAGGCGTCGCCCCTCGCTCTCACACGGCCCATCGATCGCCAGCTGATCATTCCGTAGATCCGGCGCTTGTCCTGCGTAACCGGCAGCTGCGAATACCGGTGCATTATCATCAGCGTGGCGGCCTCTTCCACGGTCTTGTCGCGCGCGATCGTCAGAATCTCGTTCGGGCGGTTGGCGGCTTCGAGCATGCCGATGCAGAACTTGGAGCCGGTGCCTTCCGGCGAAGTAGGTTCCCGTCCGTCGTTCCCGTCGGCGGACTCGGTTTGGTCCCCTTCGGGGGGCTTGGTACCGCCGCCACTGCCGTGGTCGCCGGTGGAGTCCACCTCTGGTCCGTCTACAGTCTCGGTCAACGCCTTGAACTCGATGTAGTCATGTACGCTTCTGGGGGGTGTGAACTCTGGGCGGGTGAAGAGACCGGCTTCGTTCAGGGCCTCCTGAATCGTCTGGACGACATGCTTGCCTCGGCCCTTCTGTCCGAACCAGGAGAGGAGCGTCTTGACCTTCGCCCAACGGCGTTTCCCGGCTGCGATGTCCTCTTGGACGGCGAGTAGCTGGTAGGGAATTGGGGGCATTCCAGACTCCGTGGGGTGGTGAGTGGCGGGGCGGGTAGGTTCCCGAGGGTGTATGCCGACCGCCGAATCAACGGCCTCCCAAGATAACCCGGAGTGGCGCCGATCGAACGAGAAAAAGTACACAATTCTCGACAATTGTTGACTTTTTCCACTTCGGTCGCCGTTGTTCGGGCCGGAAGATGCACCCCTACCGTTCTTCGCCCGCGGTGGGACTGGCCATCCGCCGCAGGAACTCCTTAGCTGTCCAACACGGCCACCGGTCGTCGGGCCGCCGAACAAAGGTGGCCCATTCTGCTATGTGCGCTCCGGTGCTTCCCGCCCATCTTCGGGTTCGCCCCCCGTCGCCCCTGCACGGCACCAACCTACGAGACTAGGAGTTGAACCGAAATGAACCCCGCGCTCACGAAGATTTTCCGCCTCCCCATCACCATTCAGCACTCCATCGAACTGATCGCCCCGGAGATCGCGCAGACGATCGACTTCTCGACGCTCGAGCCCTTGGGTCCCAGGCTACGGACTCGCCGCCGCCTGCCGGGGAAACGGCGGACCCGATCCAACCTGACCCTCCACTGACCCCCAAGTGTTAGGTTGGAAGACCGGAACAGCAGCCTCTTCGATCACGGATTCCCCCCACATGCGAGAGTCGCTCAGCCGCAAGGATCTTGGCTCCTACTACACGCCACCCGCCGTGGTCCGGACGCTGGTCTCGTGGGCGACGCAGGGGGATCTCAGCGGCCCGGTTTTGGACCCTTCATGCGGCGATGGGCGCTTTCTCGCAGGGCTGGACGAAGCCGTGGGCGTTGATATCGACCCTGCGGCCGCCGCCGTGGCTTCCATGCGCGTGAACGCCGATATCGTCAATGCCGACTTCTTCAAGTGGGCCCCAAGCACGAAGCGCCGATTCGCCGCGGCTGTTGGCAATCCTCCGTTCATTCGCTACCAGCGTTTCAGCGGGCGGGCTCGTCAGCGGGCGCTGGGCTACTGCTCGGACCACGGGGTGAAGCTGTCCGGACTGTGTTCGTCCTGGGCACCTTTCGTGGTCGGCGCCTCGCGTCTGTTGGGACCTGGGGGACGACTTGCGTTCGTAGTTCCCGCAGAGATCGGCCACGCAGTTTACGCCCGGGAGGTCGTGCGGTATCTCCTCCGTTCGTTCGAACGCGTGGAGGTGATTGCGGTTCGCGAGAAGCTCTTCCCCGATCTTTCGGAGGACTGCTGGCTCCTGCGGGCATCCGGATTCGGTGGGCGATCGAACGCGATTCACTTCGTCCGACTGGACTCGCTTCGCGCCGAAGAGAGCTTTTGGGCTTCCGAGCCGGTGTCGGTTGGTGAACTCGACCGCTGGAGATTCCGGCTCCGCGCGCTTCTGGTCTCTCCCTCGATCCGGGCCGCCTACTTGGACATCGCTGTTCACGAAGCGGTCAGCCGACTGGGCAACGTGGCGCGAATCGGGATCGGCTATGTGACCGGGGCCAACGACTTCTTTCACCTGCGCCCGAGTCACGCGGCGGCACTCGGGATTCCGAGGGAGGTGCTGCGTGTCGCGATTCGTTCCAGCCGCGACCTTGTCGTAGACGACGTCGATGAGGACGTGGTCGGGTCATGGATTGCTGACGACCGCCCGATACTGCTACTGGATCTGGCCGGGAAGACCGAGCTGCCTCGCTCGGTAGAGGCCTATTTGGAATCTGAGGCCGCACGGGTGGCGAGCCAAACCTATAAGTGTCGCAACCGAGAGCCTTGGTATGCAGTACCGGACGTTCGAACTCCTCACGCATTCCTGTCCATCATGTCCGGCCGGGGACCCAGGTTGGTCGGGAATTCAGCCGGCGTTACCTGCACGAATTCGGTTCATGCTGTCCACTTTCTGGACCAGACGGACGCGTGGAGGTATGTGAGCAACTGGAGGAGCGAGCTGACGACGCTCTCATGCGAGCTCGAGGGACATGCGTTGGGAGGTGGCGTACTGAAGATCGAGCCGTCGGAGGCACGCCGCGTGCTATTGGCTCCCGGGCTCGACCTGTCCGAGGAGCAGAAGGAGCTGCTTCGTGTCGGGACCCAGGAGTTGCGGAGGTGGAGGCACTTCCGTGCCGCCTGAGTCACCCGGTCTGACCAGTCTGAAGGATGCCCTGACCTGGTTCGCATTCCCGGATGCCAGCGTGCAGACCAGCCGGCATATCCTCCGGTTGCACTGGTACGTGGCCTGTCGGCTCGTGATTGAAGGCGGATTTCATCCTGATCGAATCCGCCCGCGACCACCGATCGCGGTGAAGCGCAGACGGGATGGGCTGCTTCTCCATCACGATCCCGCGGCAGCCAAGTCCGGCGAACGGACCATTCTCGGTGGCCTGAAGACCAAGCGGCTGGACGTGACGGTGACGATTCCCACGATCGGGCCGGTACTGGCCGTGTCCTTGAAGGGCACACACAACGCATTTCGCAACCTCACGAACAGAATGGAGGAGGCCGCCGGAGACTGCACCAACCTCCACATGGCGTATCCGGCGCTGGTCTACGGATTCTGGCATGTCCTCCGAGCGAACGAGGCGGATGATCCGGCTCCGACCGCTCATTTCCGACTCAAGGACGGCTGCTACGACATGCACGATCTCGCCATTCTGGGTGGCGGTGAACTTACAGAACCGATTCAGCGCTACCATCACGCCTTGGAGCGACTGTCCGACCGGGAAGACCTCCGGGACCACCCGTCGCGCTACGAGGCCTGCGGCCTGACGTTGGTGAAATCGCGCGGCGGTCCGGTCGAGTGCGGTGTCTATCCCGAGCACCCTCCCCCTGGATCGGTCCTCGACTACAACCGGATGTTCCGGAGGCTGTATGCCATCTACGATCGGCGCTTCGTCTACAATGCTCCGGCTCTGAGGTCACGGACGGAGAGGGAGATCTGGGATCGGGAGTCGCCGCTGTTGGCGGATGTGATCTCACGAGACGTGGGGTTTGCGGAAATGGAACCGCGGATTGGGTAGGAGTACCAGTGAACAGCATGGCCCAATTGAGGGGAAGCCAACAGTGGACGTGAACGTCAAGATTCCAGCGCTAGAAAAGCTGGTGGACTATGCGGCTAGCGGAATCGGGAGCGTAGCCGGTACACTTTTGGCGCCGTGGAAGGCAAAGCGAGAAGCACATGCAAACCAGATCACGGCTGAGGGCGAGGCAGGTGTCCTGCTAGTCCAGGCGAAAGCCCAGGCAGAGGCCCGAGAGATACTGTTGTCTCACGATAGCGTCGCTGGCGGCACGTTGGACATTGCCGGTAGGGTGAATCAGAGGATCCTATTCCAAGAAAGAAAACGACAGCGGAATATAGAATCAGTAGTAGGTAGTGCCGCAAGGCGGCTTGCGGACAAGACGGTGGCAAAAGATGAGCCCGATCACGATTGGACCGCTCGTTTCTTCACCAGCGTACAGGATGTTTCCTCGGAGGACATGCAAACGCTCTGGGCCAGAGTCCTTGCTGGCGAAGTTGAGCGAAAGGGTAGTACTTCGATACAGACGTTAGGAGTCCTGAGGAATCTTGATCAGGCTACTGCCAAGCTCTTTCGAAGACTCTGCTCAGCGGCAGTTTTCCTAGGTCCAGACCCAAATCAGATCTTCGATGCAAGGGTACCATCTCTCGGCGGAAACGCAGGAACCAACTCGTTGCGTCCTTATGGTTTGGGTTTCGGGGCATTAAACCGTCTCAACGAACACGGTCTGATCATCTCCGACTACAATTCATGGTATGACTATCAAATGGCGATTGGAATTAACGTTCACGCTGGCACTGCGGTGCGTGTACCATTCGCGTTTCAAGAGAAACGCTGGGTCCTGGTCCCGCAACAGGAACGTAAACCCACAACATTGTTCAAGTTGTCGGGGGTAGCGTTAACGATGTCGGGAAAAGAGTTGGCAAGAGTCATCGAATTGCTGGAGATGAAGAAGTATGCACGAGATCTGGCAACGTACTTCTTGAAAGAGAAGTTGGAAATGATTGAAGCCCTGGGCCCTCACATAGGGGGGTCGTGACCAACATGTTCATGAGGCGGGGCGCGGGAATGGACTAGGAAGTCGGGTGCCGAGCAAGATTCCCGCATCGTCTCTCGCAACAGGCACAGTCGTCGCCGTCAACATCTCCAGTTGGCTCAGCCCACAAAGAGTCGAGATCCCGCCGCCGAAGGCTCTTGAGGCGTCCGAAGACCGATCAGAGAGCGCCCCAAGCTCGATCGGCCATCACCGTGACCGGGCGTAGACGTGTGGCAATGGTCAATCCGACAGTCAGGCTACGATCGCATCCAGCGTAAGTCGCTTCGGCGTTGAGTCAGTTGAGCAAGCCATTCTTGAAGCATGACCAATAATAGACTTGATTGCTTGGTGAAGGAATCTGCTCTCCTCAGACGTGAGAGGCTTCCCGATTCCCTCCGCTTTCCTCGCGGCAGTGCCGCCTCGCGTAGAGGACAGGGCTGCGATTCGGTCGAGAGCAGCTCTATCGATTCGCCATCTTCTTGCAGCTTTCTCGCGGCGCCTCGGAGGCTGCACAGAATGTTCTAATACCGTCAAGCAGAAGTAAGCCATGCTGGCCAAAGGCTCCTCGTTCTTACGAAAGCCGAGATAGCGGATGTGCATGGCCTTGACGTCGGGATGTTGGAAGTTGCAATCCGCGGGGGGCTCAGGGTAGTGACGACTGACCGCCTGAAGCCGCGCGGACACCCGTGGTGCTCCCGCTCTCGCGCTCATGCGGAGGCTTACGCCATCAGACGGCGGCTGCCGGTCAACGATGTCTGCGCCTTGGAAGGCCAGCCTGAACGAGCCGGGTCCCCTGTCCAGATCCGCATTCATCTGCCACGACTCTATGTACTGGGCTATGGAAGCACGTGCTTCTCTCTCCGTGGCGAAGTGTTGCTTGAACTCGAAACGCGCCAATCCCTCCGTCACTTTCAGGCGAAACTGAGACTCATCACGGCTGAGGGCCGGCGGATTGTGATAGGCGACCGACCTGCTGTGTTTTATCCGGTACGTCAACGCCACCACATGGGGATCTACCATCCGGTTGTCGCCGATTCACTCTTCAATTGGACCATTCTCGTTATCCCCGGCCACGTCATCCCCTCATCGAAGTAGCAGTCGACGGCCTCCCGCACGTTGCGCCTGATTTCCTCCATCGAATCGCCCTGGGTGTGGATCCCGTATCCGATCGCGCTGGCCGAGTAGCCGCCATCGACCTCGTCCTCGGTCACTTCAAAGATGATCTCGGTCATTCGCTGTCCGCTCCGTTCTCGCGAGGGCCTACGATTCCGTTTCCAACCTACTGGGGATTATACCACAGGTCCACCACGCAGGGGAGCATGATCGGTGGTTCGTGTCGGAGGCCCCCTCAACTAACCGCCCTTCCCCGCACCCTCACCACAAACAGCCCCTCCCCCCAACTCGACACCACCACAATCCCACTCTCAAAAAACGGATAATTGCTCCAAGCTCCACCAAACGCAGGCAACCCCGTATCATCCGGCACCGTATCGAAGAACCCGATCTCCACCGGATTCTCCACATCGCTGATGTCCAGCACCCTGAGCCCGCTCATCAGGTTCGCCTGGTACAACCGGTTCCCGCGTATGTACTGATTGTGGTCGATTGTCCCCGTTTCGGCGAAGTGCTCCTTGAGCAACAACGGATCGTCCAGATCGGCCACGTCCCAGATGAGCGTGCGGGTCCGCTCCACACCGCCCTGCGCCTCGTCCAGCTCATCGCCCATGAAGAAGTAGCGGTGGTCCTCGGTCAGCCAGCCCTGGTGCGCGTAGGCCACGTTGGGGTACTCGCCGCGGGCGATGGCGACGGGGTTTTCGCGGTCGGTCACGTCGGCGATGCTGAGCGCGGTCTCGTTGGCGCCAAAGCAGATCTCGCGGCCCTGGTAGTCCTCGTCGGGACCCTGGTAGACGACGCACTGGGCATCGTGGGAATAGCCGGTGCCCGAGCGGCCGGTCTCGCGGTCGGCGAAACAGCCCGCGAAGACGGGCTCGGCGGGGGTGCGCACGTCGATCATGTGGAGGCCGCCGCCGCAGGTCTCGCCGCCCATGCTGCTGCCCACGGCGTAGGCCATCCCGGTCTCCTCGTTGATGACGATGTTGTGGGCGCTGTGGATGCCGTCGTAACGTGCGGTCTCGGCGAAGGTTACGGGCGGGCCCGCGGCGTCGCGCAGCTGGGTGAGGTCGAAGATCTGCACGCCGTGCGATCCGGCGCCGTCGGCCACGATGAAGGCGTGGTCGCGGTACACTTTGATGTCGCGCCAGAGGTTCTCGATCGCGCCCTCGGTCAGGGGCAGTTCGCCGGCGTAGCGGGGACGCGTGGGGTCGCTGAGGTCGACGAAGGCCGTGGCGTCCGAGCGTCCCACCAGCGCCCAGTCCCTGCCGGTCACCGGATCGGTCCAGCCCCAGATGTCGTTGACGATGGTGCCGGGACCCGCTCCCAGCGCGGCCAGCGGCACGAAGGCGACCAGGTCGACCTGCGAGCAGTCGAAGGGACCGGTCGCGCCGTCGGTGCAGGGGGCTTCGCCGCCCGTGACCGCGTCGAGGGTGCGGGTGGACTCGCGCAGGATCGTTCCCTCGACCCAGGCGCCGCCGTCGCGCTCGTAGACGACGGCCGCGCCCAGCCGCAGGTCCGCGTTCAAGGCCGCGACCACGGCCACATCGTCCCGCAGGGCCACGAAGGAGCCGAAGCGCGATTCGACGGCGAATCCGGGCGCCGGGATCGCGCCTTCGCCCTCCAACCCCGGGGCCGTCTCCGTCACCGTGACACCAAGCACGTGCGCGCCGCCCGTGCCCCGGTCCACGGCGGTCGCACCGACCCACGCGCTCCGGCCGTCGAAGGCCACCGCCGCGCCGAAACCGCCCGGACCCTCGCCGGGGAAGGAGAACCGGGCCGACTCGCTCCATTCGCCGCCGTCCCCATGTGTGAAGAGGACAACCGCGCCGGCCCCGGAGTCGAAGCCGGGCGCCCCGATCAGCACGGCCGCGCCGGCACCGGACAGGCTCGAACCGAAGAAGTCGCCGCCACGGCCGTCAGCGAGCGACAGGACCGCGACGGGAGAAGGGCCGGTGGCCGGGAAGTCGGCGTTGAAGGCGTGGACCGCGCCGCGATCGTCTCGGGTCCCGGGCGCTCCGACGATCAGGAGGTCGCCGGTCAGGGAGAGGGACGCACCGAAACGGTCGATGGCGGAGAGGATGGGGGAGGGGAGAAGCGTGGGGGACCCGCCGGACGCGGGGAACCGAAGCACCGCGCCGGGGCCCGCATCGGACGGCGCCCCGAGGTAGACGGCGTCGCCTCCGAGCGCGACGGCGCTGCCCGCACCCCGGATCTCCCCGTCCGCCGGAGGCGCGAACTCGACCGCCTGCGCCCACGCGCCATCGTCACCCCGCTCGAAGATGTAGGCACCCCCCCGCCC
>VXOC01000199.1 GCA_009840215.1 Gemmatimonadota bacterium
CCGCCCCCCCCCCCCGCCTGCTCATCGGCCCGGGGGCCCGCTTTCGGTCACAACGCCCCGGGCGGCCGAGGGGGATTTCGCCGTTGGGGGAGGCAGCCGGTTGTGCGGTGCCGTTGCCGGGGCCGCGGCGGTCATCCGTCATCAGGCCACCTCCGATTGCGCGGCTGCGGTGGCTGTCGCCCTGGTCCCCACCAGCGACTCGAAAAAGGGCAGTCCGTCCACCGAGCCCAGCACCGCCTCGATGGCGCGGTCGGGGTGGGGCATCATGCCGAGGACGTTGCCGCGGCGGTTGACGATCCCCGCGATGTGGTTCAGCGAGCCGTTGGGGTTGGATTCGGGTGTCACGTTGCCCTGGGCGTCGCAATAGCGGAACACGACGCGCTCTTCCGCCTCCAGTTCGGCGAGCGTGTTGGCGTCGGCGTAGTAGTTGCCGTCGGCGTGCGAGAGCGGCATGCGGATCACTTGGCCATCGCGGTACTCGCCGGTGTAGGGGGTGTCGGTTCTTTCCACCCGCTGCCAGCAGTCATGGGACTGAAAGCGGAGCGACCGGTTGCGGAGCAGCGCGCCCGGGAGGAGTCCCGCCTCGCAGAGCACCTGAAAGCCGTTGCAGATGCCGACGACGAGTCCCCCCTCGCGGGCGAACCCGACGACCGCGTCCATGATCGGGCTGAAACGGGCGATGGCGCCGGGGCGCAGGTAGTCGCCGTGGGCAAATCCGCCGGGTACGATGACCGCCTCGGCGTCGCCCAGCGAGTGCTCCCGGTGCCAGAGGTAGCGTGGCGTTCCGTCGGCCAGCTCGACCGAGCGGTGGCAGTCCTGGTCGCAGTTGGACCCGGGGAAGGTGACGACGGCCACATTCATCGGTGCGCCTCCGCAGTCACGCGAAAGTCCTCGGTGACGGGGTTGGCGAGCAGCTTGCGGCACGCCTCCT
Organism: Gemmatimonadota bacterium; assembly: GCA_009840215.1. Taxonomy (GTDB): domain Bacteria; phylum Gemmatimonadota; class Gemmatimonadetes; order Longimicrobiales; family Gaopeijiaceae; genus Bin94. The sequence goes on from VXOC01000199.1 coordinate 932, forward strand.
CAACCCGTTTCGCCGCCTCCTCCGCCGAAGCGGCGGCGACTTCCAGGTAGATCGCCTTGCCGACGCGGACATCCTCGACGGCGTCGTATCCCAGCGACGCGAGCGCGTGGTGGATCGCCTTCCCCTGCGGGTCCAGAAGGCCCGGCCGGGGGGTGACCAGGACCTCGACTGTGAATCGGCTCAAGAAGTGTTCTCCTTCCAGTCCTTCAAGTTGGGTTCGCGGGTGAGTTCGTGGTAGTCCAGATCGCGGGGTTCGACGGCGCCGTCGGGCGCTTCGGGCGCGTCGAGCAGCGGGTCGCGCTCGGGCAGGCGCTCGAGAAGGCCCAGGAAGACCGACCGGAGCAGCCCCCACAGCGTGTAGCCGATCAGGAAGGGGAAGAAGCCGTACGCGGGAAAGAGGAGCAGCCCCGCGATGGTCACCGCCACAAAGGAGGTCCTGACCACCCCCTTTCGGCTCTTCAGGTCGATGCGCGGAAACTTCGCGTAGGGCACATGGCTCAGCATCAGGATGGAGATCAGCACCATCGTGATGACCATGGTCCCGGGCCAGTTCAGGTCGCCCAGGTACTGCTGCGCGAAGGCCGTCTGCGAGAACGGGTAGTGGGTCCCCAGGATCATCCCGGCGGTTGGGGTCGGCAGTCCGTGGAAGTGGCGCCGGGCCTCGCCGCCCTGCTCGACGTTGAAGCGCGCCAGCCGGACAACCACCGCCGTGACGTAGACGAAGCCGATCACCCAGCTCCAGTCGGAGCCCGTGAAGTAGAGCAGGATCATGATGAGCGCCGGCGCGACACCGAAGGAGATCGCGTCGGTCAGCGAATCCAGCTCGGCTCCGAAGGCGGACCCGGTGCGGGTGAAGCGCGCGACCCTCCCGTCGAGCAGGTCCAGCGTGGCGGAGAAGACGATGAACCAGCCGGCCCAGGCGAAGTCCCCCCGGAGTGCGGCCACGACGGCGTAGAGGCCGAAGAAGAGGTTGCCGAGCGTGAAGGCCGACGGGAGGATGATGACGCCGCGGCGCAGGCGGCCGCGGGAGGCGCTTCGGCGGAGTGGGCGTCTCATGGGACTACCCTCGCCACCGGGGTCTCGCCGCCGCGCACCTTGTCGCCGGGCCGTACCGTCACCGGCCAGTCCGGTGGCAGAAACAGGTCCACGCGCGAGCCGAAACGGATGAGGCCGATGCGGTCGCCACGCTCGACGGTGTCGCCCTCGCGCGGATAGGTGGCGATGCGGCGGGCCACGAGGCCGGCGATCTGGCGGACCAGGAGCGGCCCGGCGTCTGTCTCGATGCCGAGCGACGCGCGTTCGTTCTCACGGCTCGCCTCCTCGCGCCACGCGGCGACGAACGTGCCCGGCCGGTAGTCGTAGTGGGCGACGCGGCCACCCAGCGGTGCGCGTTGGACGTGCACGTTGAAGATGTTGAGGAAGATGGTCACGCGGATCGCGGTTTCGCCCATGAAGTGCTCGTCCGGGACCGGGCCCACGCTCATGACCTTGCCGTCGGCGGGGGAGACGACGAGTAGCGGGTCCGACGGGATGTGGCGCTCGGGGTCGCGGAAGAAGTAGGCGACGAAGAGGGTGAGGGTGAGGAAGAGGGCGGGGGCGGTTGCGCGGATGCCCCAGCCGCCGCTGCGGGCCCACAGGGCTGTCAGGGCGGTCAGCGCCAGGAGGGTGAGGATGAAGGGGAGGCCTTCGCGGGCGACTGGGAGGGTCATGGGGGGGCGGCGGCCGTTGCTACGGGATCAAACCGAGGCGGTTCGTAGGCGTCGAGGTCTGTGCCGGTGAGCCTTCGGAAGACGTCCCGGTAGCGTTCGGAGGTGGCCGCGACGACTTCGGGGGGGAGGGG
>VXOC01000111.1 GCA_009840215.1 Gemmatimonadota bacterium
GTGTATCTGGGGTTGGTGGCGCTCGGGTTAGTGGCGATCGCGGTGGGGGTGGCGGTGGGGTTGGGGTGACAGGGACGCTCCCGGGGGGTCGCTGGTGAGAGCATACTTGCTACCTCGGTAGATGGTGGAAGGGGACAAAGCTCCGCTGGAGCGAGTCGGACGCGGTCCATTACATTGCGTACCATGCTGACCCACCTCACGATCCGCAATTTCAAGCGCTTCGAGTCGGTCGAAATCGAGCTTGGGAGCCCCGTGGTCTTCATCGGGCCCAACAATTCCGGCAAGACCTCGGCCATGCAGGCGCTTGCGCTGTGGGACATCGGCCTGAGGCGCTGGAACGAGAAGTGGTCCGGGCATCAGCCCGGGAAGCGACCCGGGGTGGCGGTCAATCGCCGGGACCTCTTGGCGATCCCGGTTCCACACGCGAACCTGCTGTGGCGGGGACTCAAGGTCCGCAACGTGGACCGGAACGACGGCAGGCAGAAGACCAGCAACATCCGGATCGACGTGACGGTGAGCGGGATCGCTGAAGACGACGCCTGGCAGTGCGGACTCGAATTCGACTACGCCAACGAGGAGTCCTTCTACTGTCGGCCCCTCCGGCTGTCGGGAGACCGCAACCCGAAGCGGATGCCCGTGCCCGAAGCCGCAGGCCGCGTTCGGATCGCCTTCCTCCCGCCGATGTCCGGGTTGGCGGCTACCGAGACCCGCCTCGACCACGGCGCCGTCAACGTTCGGGTCGGGGAGGGACGCACCGCCGAGGTTCTGCGCAATCTCTGTTTCAGCGTCTACGATGAGGGGACGCGCTGGAGCGATCTGGTCGAGCGGATACGCGGTCTGTTCGGCGCGGAATTGAGGCGGCCGCGCTACATCGCGGAGCGAGGCGAAATTGCGATGAGCTACCGCGAACACGGAATCACGCTGGACCTTTCATGTGCCGGGCGCGGCCTGCAACAGACCCTCCTGCTCCTTGCATACATGTACGCGAACCCCGGCGCGTTACTGTTGCTCGACGAGCCGGATGCGCACCTCGAGATCCTGCGGCAGCGTCAGACGTACCAGCTGCTCACCGAGACGGCCGAGGTCACGCGGAGCCAGATCATCGCCGCAAGCCATTCCGAAGTCCTCCTCAACGAAGCGGCCGGCAAGGACCTGGTCGTCGCCTTCGTGGGAAGGCCGCATCGGATGGACAATCGCAGCAGCCAGGTTCTGAAGTCCCTCAACGAGTTTGGATTCGAGCACTACTATCAGGCGGACCAGACCGGGTGGGTTCTGTACCTCGAGGGATCGACGGATCTGTCCATGTTGCGGGCATTCGCCAGGCGTCTCGGTCACACGTCTGCCCTTCGCGCGCTGGAACGGCCATTCGTGCACTATGTCGGCAATCGGCCCAGCGCGGCTGCGAGTCACTTTCACGCCCTACGCGAGGCTCTCCCGGAACTTCGCGCGGCAGGGCTGTTCGACCGCCTCGAAAAGGAGTTGCCGGGCGGGGACGCGGTGGAGTGGCTGATGTGGGAGCGGCGCGAGTTTGAGAACTATCTTGCTACGCGGCGCACGCTGGAGCGCTACGCGGCCATGTCGGCGGCGTACGCAACTCCGGGTCCGCTCTTCGCGGAATCCGAGCAGGCCCGGCGGAGTGCTGCCATGCAACGGTCGATCGAATCAGTCGAGGCGGCCATGAAGACGCTCGGGAAGGGCTCCCCGTGGGATCCCGGTGTCAAGGTCAGCGACGATTTCCTTGATCCGCTGTTCGCCGACTACTTCGAAAGACTGGGTCTTCCGAACGAGATGCCGAAGAAGAGCTTCCACGTGCTGGCCCGTTACGTGCAGAGGGACGAAATCGACCCGAAGGTCGAGGAAAAGCTGGATGCAATCGCCCGGGTTGCGGAAGCGGCGAAGGGGCGGTTGTAGCGGGGGGGGGGTTCGTCCCAGCCTTAGCGGAGCAAATGCACCGGACCACTCCCCCTGATCTCACTCCTCCTTCGACCTGCCCCGATTGAGTATCACGGTGATCAAGGGACCGCCGATCACGATTCCGGCACCCCAGATATGCCCGAGGATGGCGAGGTAGATTCCGCCGCCGATCGTAAGGAGATTGGCCAGAACCGTACCGACACTAATCGTCTTGAGGGCGAACGCGTTCGCTTGGCTTTCCCGGGTTTCGGTCGCCTCCTGTGCTCCCCCTGCTTCTCGAACTCGCTGAGGATGGCTTCGTCCGACCTTGGAACCGCCTCGCGGAAAGCCTGAAGCACGTGCGGAGGCGGCAAAGGACCCTGCCAAGTGAATTCGGCCTCGACCGAGATCGATTTGTCCGAGTCATCACCCGTTTGGACGGCAGGAAGGTTGCCATCCTGCCTTCCCCGCTTCCGTCCCCGACGCCCCAAGGCTAGGGCACTCGCGTCTTCGACTGCTTCTCGACGATCCGGCTGGACGCTACTCCAAGGTCGGATATCGTCGTCGCAAAATCGGACATCACCGCGTCACCATCTGACCGTCCCCCCTGCCACGGATACCGGGGGGTCCGGCCCCGCTTCGCCAGAGACATCAGCAGGTCCGTGATGTCCGTGTAGCTGTCAACCATCTGGCGGAGAAATGCTCCCACTGGTTTCACCGTCTGTCTAGAGACTTGTGGCCCCCCGAAAAGGGCGCAAGAAGCGTACCGGAACATACCGCCGCTGTCAATCTTCTTCAGTTCCCCCGGCTCCCCCCATCTATTTTTAACATAAGCTAGCCAAAGAGACGAAGGGTAATGAGGTATGACCTGTAT
>VXOC01000278.1 GCA_009840215.1 Gemmatimonadota bacterium
CCCCCACCCTCTCCACCACCCTCGACACCATCAACGGCGTCGTCCACGTCACCAACTCCGGCACCCCGCCCGAGTGGCAACTCATCCCGGTCGTCTCGATCGGTCCCAAGTCGGTGCAGGAAGAAGAGACACCCGACGAGTTCGGACGGGTCACCGCAGCCGCCCTGGGACCAGACGGGACGGTGTTCGTCGCGGACATTGCGAACCGCGAAATCCGCGTCTTCGGTCTGGACGGGTCACACCTGCGCACCTTCGGGCGGGGCGGCGAAGGGCCCGGTGAGTTCAGGAGCATCTATTCCATCGCCTGGGTTGGCGACCGCCTTCTCACCTACGACCCTTCGCTGGGGCGCATCGGCGAGTTCTCCGGCACGGGCGAGTGGCTGGGCCAGAGACGAACGGCGGGCAGTGTGAGCGGATCACCCGCCTTCATGCGCTTCTTCCCCGTCGGCCCCGACGAGACTTTTCGCCTGGCGCTCGGCGGCCGCGTCATCTGGGTGGGCCTTGACAGCCGTGGGGACACGGGCGACACGGTGCCGTGGCTGAGCGCCCCGCCGGACCTCCCCGGCGTGGTCGAGACCATGATGTGCGAGTGGGAGGGGGGAAGCGGTTTCTACCCCCACACGTCCGCCGCGAGGTTCGTGCAGCACCCGGCTTCCGGTGGCGTCATGTATTCCGCCTGGGGATGGTTCTACCGCGTCGCCGTCACCCGCGGCGACGGAGACACCCTGCGGGTGATCGAACGTACACTTCCGACCGAGTCTATCTCGGACGAGAAATGGGCCGCCGGAAGTGCGGAGTTCGAAGAATCCAAGGAGCGGTTTCAGTTTTCGAACGCCGACTGCAACCCCCGTGGCTACACCCGGCCGGAACGAAGCTCCTTCATCAACGAGATCTTCGTTTCACCCGACGGCAAGCTGTGGGTCGACGTGATCCGCAACGCCGGAAACCGCTGGGAGTTCTTCGATTCCGAGGGGAGGCTGCTCGGCAGTGTGCCCGCCGTCCCCTACAAGGAGCGCACCGTTCCCGTATTCCGCGGGGACCACGTTGTGACGATCCGGCAGGACGACCTCGACCTGGACCACGTGGACGTGTGGCGGCTGGAACGGGTGGACATCGCCCGGTAGAGACCGCCTGATATCAAAACAGTATCATACTGATATCACCTTCGGTCCCCTTCAGCCCTCCCCGTCCCCGAAACCCCCCGTCCGCAGGAACCGGATCACCGCATTGGCCGTGTGCCGGCTGTTCGCAATGAAGGCGTGGGACCGGGGCAGCACCAGCATCGGAACGTCTCCGATGCGGGCCTGCTCGATGCTCACGATCCCGTCGTCGGGACCCGGAATCGCAGGTGGGCCGATCGGCTGGGTGCTGCGGTTGCCGGCGATGATCCCGACTTCGTAGTCGGGGTGCGGAAGGGTCGCCGGGAGGTCCGTGGCGTCGGTCCCGAGCGTACGTCCGACCGGCCCGAGCATGTCCGACCCGAGCTGCATCTCAGTCAGCCAGTCCACGAACAGACTACCCTGGTTGGGGGGCGCAAGCAGAATCACCCGGCCGAGCGAGTCGGGCCGGCGGTCGACCAGGTACCCGCGGATGACCAGCGCGCCCAGGGAATGGCCCACGAAGTGGACTCTGGAAGCGTCGGCACAACACTGCTGGACGGTTTCGCCGAGGGTGGCCATCTGTTCGGAGAAGGACGCAGTGAGCGATGCGTACTCGGCAATCGTGACCCGGTAGCCGGCCCACTTCAGCCGCTGGCTCAGGATCAGCATCGAGGACGGCGAACGCCCCAGACCGTGGACGAGCACCACGGCCTCGTCGTGCGCCTCCGAGCCGCCCCCGCACCCCGCGAGGGGGAGCCCGAGCACCAGAATCAACAACCATGCCTTCTTCATGACACCTGCTCGTACCCCTGCCGCGACGAAAGGATCGACGGTGACTCGACCCTGGCGCCTGCGGTCCTCCAACGCCACTCGGAGATTGTCAAGACCGCCAGGCTCGGACAAGGGCCGGCGCCCGGTTGCCAGCTCGGCACTCCACCACTTCCGTGCTCATGGGTCTTGTCCACGGATGCCGGCGGAAGCGTAGATTGACCCAATGAAATCCGCGCTCATCAAAGGTATCGTCATCCTCCCCGGGACGGTCCTGGTGTTCGTTCCCTCGCTGATCCTGTGGCTTTCGTCCGGATCCCCCGTGGCCGGCGACCCCGCGGAACGCGCGGAGGGCAGATGGTGGATCGGCCTGGTGCTGGCCGTGGCCGGTTTCATGCTCGCCGCATGGACTGCACGCCTGTTCCTGACCCTCGGCCGGGGAACCCCCGCGCCCTGGGCGCCCCCGCGCAAGCTGGTGGTCGCCGGCCCCTACCGCCACGTACGCAACCCGATGATCACCGGTGTCCTCCTCATGCTCGCGGCCGAGTCGCTCCTCTTCGGTTCATGGCTGATTGTGGGGTGGATGCTCGTCTTCTTTCTCGTCCACGGGGTGTACCTGGCACGGATGGAGGAGCCGGGCCTCGAGCACCGGTTCGGCGAGGACTACCGGCGCTACAAGGCGAACGTGCCGCGCTGGATTCCTCGGGTGACACCGTGGGACCCGTCCTGACGAATCGGGGGTGGGACGAATCCGGGTGTGGGGCGAACGGAACGCTACTCTGGCGACTCGGCGGGTTGACCCGCTAGCCTTGAGCGAAAGTTCCGCCCTGCCCGCATCAAGGAAGAGCCCGATGAAGTCGTTCCGACGCCCCCCGCCCCCCCTC
>VXOC01000205.1 GCA_009840215.1 Gemmatimonadota bacterium
GGAGGGGGAGGGGGCCGGGCAGGGCACCGGGGCCGCGGGCGGGATGGCGAGTGTCCCGGGTCAAGAGGCGGACGAGGTTTCCCAGATCAACCTCTTCCGGGCCCGCGCCGCCCAGGCCGAGGATGCCGCGGCCTCGGAGGAGGTCTACATGCCCCGCGCCCCGCGCCCGGCGCTGCTGCAGATCCACAACAGCTTCATCCTGGCCGAGACGCGGGACGGTGTCATCATCCTCGACCAGCACGCGGCGCACGAACGCATTCTCTACGAGCGGATCATCGCCGGGTTCGGGGGCGAGGCGAGCGAGGGCCAGCGGCTCCTCTTCCCCTTCACCGTCCGTCTCACCAAACCCGAGCTGGAGATCGTCGAGTCGGTGTCGGAACCCCTGGCGAGCCTCGGCTTCGACCTCACGCCCTTCGGCCAGGGTGCGCTCCTCGTGCAGTCGGTGCCGAGCCCGCACCCGTACTTCAACGCCGAGCAGTGCATTCGCGAGATGATCCAGGAGCTGCTGCACGGCTCGGAGCTCACCCGCTCGGCCAACAACCAGAACGAGCGCGTCGCCATGAGCTTCGCCTGCAAGGGCGCGATCAGGGCCGGCCAGAAGCTGGCGCAGGAGGAGATGCACGAACTCTTCGACCAGCTCTTCGCCACCGAGCTTCCCTACCACGACATCCACGGCCGTCCCACCGTGGTGCGCCTCGGACTGGGAGAGCTGCGGAGGAAGTTCGGGCGGACATGAGCGGGGCGGGTCCGCGTGGCGGTCGAACCCCTCCCGACTTCCTCGCCATCGTCGGATGCACCGGCACGGGGAAGACCGCGCTCTCGCTCCTGGTGGCGCGCGAGCTGGACGGCGAGGTCATCTCGATGGACTCGCGGCAGGTGTACCGCGGCATGGACATCGGCACCGCGAAGGTCACTCCGCGCGAACGGGCGCTCGTGCCGCACCACGGTCTCGACATCCGCGACCCCGGCGAGCGCTACAGCGCCGGCGACTTCGGGCGCGACGCCCGCCGCTGGATCGCGGAGATCCGGTCGCGGGAGCGCGTGCCGTTGCTGGTCGGCGGTACCGGGTTCTTCCTGCGTGTCCTGACCGATCCCATCTTCCGCGAGCCGCCGCTGGACCCGGCGCGGCGAGCCGCCCTGGAGGATGCGCTGGGCGCTCTGTCACGTCGGGAAATGATGCGCTGGGTGCGCGTTCTGGACCCGGAACGAGCCGAAGTCGCAATCGCGGGGGGATGCCAGCGCATGCTCCGAACACTCTCGGTGACCCTTCTGACGGGTCGAAGGATATCCTGGTGGCATGTCCGTCATCCCACCGAGGGAAAATCGCTCGTCGGCGTGTTATGTCGGAAATCGATATCCCATGAGATGCTGCGGCGGCGCATCGAGAACCGGACGCGCGAGATGGTGGCGGCCGGTTTTCCGGACGAGGTGGCGGGGTTGCTGCGGGCCGGCCATACCGCGGACGACCCGGGGATGAACGGCGTCGGATACCGCGAGATGGCCGCGCATCTGGCCGGCGGGATCACCCTGGACGAGGCGGTCGAGCGCACCTGCCGGGCCACGCGCCGGTACGCGAAACGGCAGCGCACCTGGTTTCGGCACCAGTTGGGACCGGGCGTGGTCGAGGTGGATGGCGCGGCCCCGCTCGAAGCGCAGGCGGCCACGGTGGTGAAGGCGTGGCGCGCACGGACCCGGTGCTCCGTCGCCCACGTCGCGGCCTCCACCGGCATTCCCGCCGCAACGGCCAACGCGGAGCCAGCCCACCCATGAAGATCGGAATCACCTGCTACCCCACCTACGGCGGCTCCGGCGCGGTCGCCACCGAGCTGGGGATCGGCCTGGCCGACCGGGGCCACGAAGTCCACTTCATCTCCTATGCGCAGCCCTTCCGCCTCTCGGGGTTCCGCAAGCGCGTCTATTTCCACGAGGTGGAGATGGAGCGCTACCCCCTCTTCGAGCATCCGCACTACACCCTGGCGCTCGCCGCGGCCATCCACGACACCGCGGTGCGCGAGTCCCTCGACCTCATCCACGTCCACTACGCCATCCCCCACGCCACCTCGGCCTGGATCGCCCGCGAGATGCTGGAGGAGAACGGCGGACCGCCGCTGGTCACCACCCTGCACGGCACCGACATCACGCTCGTGGGGCTGCACCCCTCCTTCCACCCCATCACGCGCTTCTCGATCATGCGCTCGCAGGGGGTGACCGCCGTCTCGCACTTCCTGAAGGAGGTGACGATCCGCGACTTCGGCGTCCCCGAGGAACGTATCGAGGTCATCCCGAATTTCGTGGACACCGACCTTTTCCGGCGCGGCCGCGATCCCTGCCACCGCGAGGTCTTCGCCTCCGAGGACGAGAAGATCGTCATGCACGTCTCCAATTTCCGCCCGGTCAAGCGGGTGGTGGACGTGATCGAAGTCTTCGCGGGGATCCGGCGCGAGATGCCGGCGAAGCTGGTCATGGCCGGAGACGGCCCGGACCGTCCCCGTGCGGCTGCGCGGGCCCGGCAGCTGGGCGTGGACCGCGACGTGATCTTCCTGGGCAAGCACGGCGCGATCGAGGAGCTGCTTTCCTGTGCCGATCTGTTCCTCATGACGAGCGACCGCGAGTCGTTCGGGCTGGCGGCGCTCGAGGCGCTCTCGTGCGGGGTTCCGGTGGTGGGGTACGGGGCGGGTGGTCTGCCCGAGGTGGTGCCCGACGGCGAGGCGGGAGTGC
>VXOC01000010.1 GCA_009840215.1 Gemmatimonadota bacterium
CACCGCCCCCCCTCCGCCGCCTGCAGCGCCCGCCACACGCGCGGCGGCGAGAAGGGCAGCGCATCCATGCGCACCCCCACCGCGTCGTAGATGGCATTCGCGATCGCCGGAATCGACGGATGCAGCGGCCCTTCCCCCGCCTCCTTCGCCCCGTACGGCCCCTCCGGATCGATCGACTCGACAATCAGCGACTCGAGCGCCGGCGTGTCGAGACTCGTCGGAATCCGGTAATCGAGCAGCGACGGCGCGTTGTGCAGCCCCTCCCGCCCCTGGTCCGCCGACTTGAAGATCTGTTCCTCCATGAGCGCCTCGGCGAAGCCCATGTAAGCGGAGCCCTCCATCTGCCCCGCCACCAGCACCGGGTTCAGCGCCCGTCCGCAGTCGTGCGCGATCCAGATCTTCTCGACCGTCACGAATCCCGTCTCGGGGTCCACCTCGACCTCGGCCACGTGCGCCGTGAAGGAGTACGCGGGTGAGGCCCCGATCGTGGCGCCCCGGTAACTCCCGTGCACGTCCTTGGGCGTGTTGTAGGACCCCGTCGCGCCCAGCGTGCCGAACTTCGCCTCGGCCAGGTTGAAGGCCTCGCGCAGCGGCATGCTAGTCCCCGTGTCTCCCGCCCGCACCGCCAGCCCCCCCGCCAGCAGCACCTCACGCGGCTTCGCCTCCCACGCCTCGGCCACCGCCTCCTGCACCTTCGCCTTCAGCTTGCGCGACGCCTCGATGCACGCGTTGCCCAGCATGAACGTCACCCGGGACGAGTACGCGCCCAGATCCACCGGCGTGAAGTCCGTGTCCCCGGCCAGCACCCTGATATGCTCCAGCGGCACCCCCAGCTCCTCGGCCACCACGTACGCGACCATCGAGTCCACCCCCTGCCCGATCTCCGACGCTCCCGAGAACACCGCCACCCGCCCCGACCGGTCCACCTGCAGCTGCACCCCCGACTGCGGCATCTCGTTCGGGTAGATCGGGTAGTTGGTGCCGGTGATGTACGTCGAGCCGGCCACGCCCACCCCGCGCCCATACGGCAGCCGCCGATACTTGCGCCTCCAGTCGCTGGCCCGCTCCACCTCTTCCAGGCACTCCAGGAACCCGTTTGAGGTCACCCTCAGGTCGTTCACCGTGCGCGTGTTGGCCCCGATGAAGTTCCGCCGCCTCAGCTCGATCGGGTCGATCTCCAGCCGCTCGGCGATCCGGTCCAGCTGAACCTCGATGGCAAAGCGGGGCTGCACCGAGCCGTGGCCGCGCTTGGGCCCGCAGGCGGGCTTGTTCGTGTAGGCGCGCGTCGAGTGGAAGCGGTACGCCGGCATCCGGTAGGGCGCGGTGAGGAGCTGTCCCGAGTAGTACGTCGTCACCAGCCCGAATGAGGCGTAGGCACCGCCGTCCAGCACGATCTCGGCGTCGACCGAGGTGAGCATGCCCTCGCGGGTGGCGCCGGTGCGGTACTTCATGTGGAAGGGATGGCGGCCGCGGTGGGCGTAGAAGACTTCCTCGCGCGTGTACAGGATCTTGACCGGGCGCCCCGTCATCATCGACAGCCTGGCCACGCAGAACTCGAGGTCGAAGGGCTCCGACTTGCCGCCGAACGCGCCGCCGACGGGGGGCTGGATGACCCGCACCTTGGCCGGGTCCACCTCCAGGACGCGCGCGAGTTCGCGGTGGAGGTAGTGGGGGACCTGTGTCGCCGACCACACGGTGAGCTTCCCGTTGCCCTCGGCCAGCCCGATCGCGCAGTGGGGCTCGATGGGCGTGTGGGTCGTTCCCTCGAAGAAATAGTCGCTCTCGACCACGATGTCGGCATCGTCCAGGCCGCCGTCGACGTCCCCGAACTCGAGCTTGACCACCTTGGTCACATTCCCGTTCCACCCCGGCTTGCGCGGCTCGTGGATGTACGGACCTCCGTTGGCGGCGATGGCCTCGTGGGGGTCCAGGTAGGCGGGCAGTTCCTCGTAGGTGACGTCGATCAGGTCGAGCGCGGCGATGGCCGTGTCCTCGTCGACCGCCGCCACCGCCGCCACTCCGTCGCCGATGTACCTCACCTTGTCCACGCAGAGCGGGTACTCGTCGGGCGTCCAGGGGATGATGCCGTAGGAGGTGGGCATGTCGCGGCCGGTGACCACGGCGTGGACGCCCTCCAGCCCTTCGGCGCGCGACGTGTCGATCGACACGATACGGGCGTGGGGGTACGGGCTGCGCAGGATCCTGCCGTGCAGCATGCCCGGGAGACGGATGTCGTCGGTGTAGCGGGCGCGCCCGGTGGCCTTGGCCAGACCGTCGACCTTGCGCATGGGGCGGCCGATGGTGGACAGGCCATCCCGGGCCGATTCGTCCGCCGCCGCGGCACCGCGTCCGTTGCGCTCCATCACCCGTCCAGCCTCGCGGCCGCCGCCTCGACGGCGTCGTAGATCTTCTCGTAACCGGTGCAGCGGCACAGGTTGCCCGCCAGCGCCATCCTGATCTCCTCGCGCGTCGGCGACGGGTTGCGGTCCAGCAGCGCCACCGAGCTGCACAGGATGCCGGGGGTGCAGAACCCGCACTGGGCGGCGCCGTTCAGGTCGAACTCGTCCTGCACGGGGTGGGTTTCGGTGCCGTTGGCCAGTCCTTCGACGGTGCGCACCTCGCGCCCCTCCGCCTCCCACACCGGCGTGATGCACGACAGGATGGCGCGCCCGTCCACGATGACCGTGCAGGCACCGCAGTCACCCTTGTCGCACCCCTGCTTGGACCCGGTCAGACCGAGTCCGTAGCGGAGCGTTTCCAGCAGCGTGTAGTGGGCGGGCACCCCGCAGACGCGCTCGTCACCGTTGACCCTGAGTCGCACGACTTCCATGAACAATCTCCTCGTCACCCTTCAATATCGGTCTTGAGCGGGTCATGGGGCCAGTGGGGTTCATGCCCGGGAGGACATCCGGGGTTCGCAGGGGTGCGTGCCAGCGACTGTCATGCGGGCCCGGCCCCAGGGTACTATTCTTATACTTGACTTGGTAAGGGATTCCATCTAACCCAGGACGACAACAAGCATGCCCTACCCCGAAATGATGGTTGCCCCGATGCGCCAGGAACTGGCCGGGATCGGTTTTCAGGAACTTCGTGACGCGGAACAGGTCACACAGGCGATGGACGCCATGGAAGGCACCGTGCTCGTCGCGGTCAACTCGATCTGCGGCTGCGCCGCCGGGATCTTCCGCCCGGCCGTGATGATGGCGCTGCAGGGCGACAAGCAGCCGGACCACAAGGTGACCGTCTTCGCGGGACAGGACCTGGATGCCACCGCCGCCGCGCGCACGCACCTCGTCGGCTACCCGCCCTCGTCACCCTCCATCGCGCTGCTCAAGGACGGAGACGTGGTCTTCATGCTCGAGCGCTTCCAGATCGAGGGGCGCTCGGCTCCGGCGATCGCCAGCGACCTGCAGGCCGCCTTCGCGGCGCACTGCTGAGACGCGGCCTGACGAGCCGCCCGCCGCTTACTCCTCCGACGCCGCCTTCCGGTCGGCCAGGCAGCCGTCGATCGAGAACTTGCCCGCCCCGTGCGCCCAGAAGAAGAGCCAGGTGAAGCAGTAGAACGCCGCCAGCTCGCCCCCATTGCCCGCGTCACCCCGTCCGACCGGCCAGAAGCCCTGCGAAGCGTGGACCCAGAAATAGGCCACCGCCATCTGGCCGGCCACCAGAAAGGCGGCGGGGCGCGTGAACAGCCCCACCATGATGAGCAGCCCCCCGAAGAACTCCAGGATCCCCGCGATCCCCATCCGGCTCATCAGGTCTCCGACCTGGTTGCCTCCAAGGACCCCGAAGAGCTTCTGGGCGCCGTGCAGCGAGAAGAGGAAGCCCGCCACGATCCGCAGCGCGTTGTGGGTGATTGCCCTGAGTCCGGCATGATCCTTGAACATCGTCTGTTCGCCTCCAGCATGGGGTGGGTACCGCCGAGAACGGGGAAAGCGTAAGCCGGGCGGATCGGTGGCGCAAAGAGGGGGATGACAGGTGGTCGAACCGTGGGACCGGGTATGACGAGGCGCCGGTACCCTGCAAGGCGCCGCGTTAGCGCTTCAACCGCTTCCGCCGCTTCTTCTCCAGGCGCCGCCTCCGCTTCGCCTCCTTGCGGGACTCCCCCACATGCCGCGTCTCGATCTCCACCGACCCGAAGACGGAGAAGCCGTCCACCCGGACCATGGTGTCGTCCGTGGCGACGGGAGCCGGGCTGGAGTCGCGGCGCTCGAAGCTGCCGAACACCGCCGAGCCCCCGCACTGGACGTGCAGGCCCGGCGGGACCAGGATCTCGATTCCTCCCATGACGGCGACTGCCGTAAAGGTCGTCGTGCCGGGACCCAGCCGCGCTTCGCGCAGGTCGATGGTGACCGATCCCATGACCGCGGCCACCGTATTGCGCCGCGCCGGCACCCACTGCCCCGCCCGTTTGGTCTCGCCGAACACCGCCACGGCGCGATCCGCCGGGCGAACCTCGGAGAATGCCGCGGCCGGGGCCCTGCGTGGCGCCTTGTCGGGCAATCCCCCCTGCTCCGGCGCCGTGAGACCGTCACTGCCCAGCCCCTCGATCGCCTCTCCCAGTTCGGCCATCGACCCGGCGGCGTGAGCAAGGTCCAGGCGCCGTTCGAAGTCCTCCACCGACAGCATGTCGCGCGCAAAGCACTCGCTCAGCAGGTCGATCGCCTTCTCGCGGGCCTCGTCCACTTCGAGCGGCTTCGGCTTCGCGCCGGATGTTTCCACTTTGTCCCGCTTCCTCATTCGCCCCCCACGTCAACGACCGTGCCTCCGCACTTCTTGCAGAACCGGGCGTCCATGTCGTGTCCCCCGCTGCGGCATCCTGAACACACCCGGTCACGCATCCCGGGCAAGCTCCTGCCCCGGTGCGCCGCCTGTGCCAACTCCACGCTCACAATCCCCGTCGGCACGGCGATCATCCCGTACCCGAGCAGCATGATCATCGTGGCCAGCATCTGCCCGGCCGCCGTGGCGGGCGTGATGTCCCCGAAACCAACGGTGGTGAGCGTCACCACGGCCCAGTAGACGGCCACGGGAATCGAGGTGAACCCGGCGTCCGGCCCCTCGATGAGGTACATGAAGGAGCCGAGGATCACCGTCAGCGTCAGCACCGTGATCAGGAAGACGACAATGCGGAAGCGGCTGGCCGCCAGCGCCCGTCCCAGAGTCCGCGCCTCGCCCAGATAGCGGACCAGCTTCAGGACCCGGAAAACACGCAGCACCCTCAGCACCCTGATGATCACCAGGAAGCGCGTACCCGGCAGGAGCACGCTCAGGTAGGTCGGGATGATCGCGAGCAGGTCGATGATGCCGAAGAAGCTCAGCGCATAGCGCCTCTTCGACTGCACCGAAGCCAGTCGCGCCGCATACTCGAGCGTGAAGAGAACCGTGAAGACCCATTCCGCGAAGTGGAGCGCGAAGCCGTGCCGGTCGACGATCGACTCGACGGAATCGAGCATGACCACCAGGACACTCGCGAGAATGGTCACGATGAGCGCGACATCGAAGATCCTGGCCGGAAGCGTGTCGGTCTCGAAGAGGATGTCGTACAGCTCGCCCCGCCACGGAGGACCGTTTCGCGCGCGGTTCGACGGCGTCATCCGGGGTTACGCGTCCCTTTCCACGATGCCGCTGGGACAGGAGACGCCGGTGCCGCCAAGCCCGCAGTAGCCGCCCGGGTTCTTCGCCAGGTACTGCTGGTGATACTCCTCGGCGTAGTAGAATTCCGGAGCCGGGGTGATCTCGGTGGTGATCGCCGGGAAGCGGGCGGCGGCGAGTTCCGCCTGGTACCGGCCGCGCGACTCCCCGGCGAGCCGCTGCTGCCGGTCGCCGACGGTGTAGACGGCGGACCGGTACTGCGTGCCCACATCGGCCCCCTGTCTCATGCCCTGGGTCGGGTCGTGGCCCTCCCAGAAGCCGGCCAGCAGGGTCCGGTAGTCGATCCGGTCGGGGTCGAAGACGACCAGCACGGACTCGGCGTGGCCGGTGCGGCCGGTGCACACTTCGCGGTATGTCGGGTTGGGCGTGGGGCCGCCCTGGTAGCCGACGGCGGTTGAAAAGACGCCGGGAAGTTCCCAGAACTGGCGCTCGGCGCCCCAGAAGCAGCCCATGGCGAAGAAGGCCGTCTGAAAGCCCTCCGGGAAGGGAGGCTTGATGCGGTTCCCGTTCACGAAATGGGTGACGGAGACGGCGAGGGGCTCTGACCTTCCCGGCAGCGCCTCACGGGGTCCGGGGATCGCGGATTTCCAACGGTGGGTAAACATTTGACGTAATTCCATTGCCAAAGGAAGGTAATAGGGTGGGCATCCTCTTCGCACATTGGGGGAGTCGGAGACACACAGTGAGCTGGATTCTGAACTCGAGCGCCGCTCCGGCGGGGCCCTTCCCTGCCCCCCTGAGGGCGATCATCGGGCGTGCCGCCCACCGCGACGCGCGCGCGGAGATCACTTCGTGGCCCGGATACGAGCCAACGCCCCTGAGGAATCAATGGAGGCTGGCGGAGGAGCTGAGGGTCGGGTCGGTGTGGGTGAAGGACGAGAGCGGCCGCTTCGGGCTGGGCAGCTTCAAGGCGCTGGGGGGCGCGTACGGTGTGCGGGAGGTGATGCGGGAGCGGTCGGGAGAGGCGGGGAGGCCGACCGTCGCCTGTGCCTCGGACGGGAACCACGGGCGTGCGGTCGCGTGGGGGGCGATGCGGTTCGGCTGCGGGGCCGTCATCTACCTCCCGGCGCATGTGACCGAGGCGCGGGCCTCGGCGATCCGGTCGTTCGGGGCGCGGGTGGTGCGCGTCGACGGGGAGTACGACGACGCGGTCGCGCGGGCCGACCGTGACGCCCGGGAGAACGGGTGGACGGTGATCTCGGACACCTCGTACCCGGGGTACATGGACATTCCCCGTGTGGTGATGGTGGGATACACGGTCATGGTCAGTGAGGTCCTGGGGGATGTCAGCCCATCCCTGCCCACCCACACGCACCCATCGGTCATGACTTTGCATCCCACCGGCAAGGCAACCGCCAGCGCGATCCCACCCTCGACCAGTGAAGCGTCAAGCCGGGTGACGCCGCCCACCCATGTGTTTATCCAGGGCGGGGTGGGCGGGCTCGCGGCGGCGGTGATCGGGCATTTCTGGAAGCGTCTCGGGGCGCGGCGTCCCGTGGTGGTGATCGTCGAGCCGGAGGAGGCCGACGGGCTGCTGTGCAGTGCGCGTGCCGGGCGGCCGGTGGCCAGCGGCGGGAACCTGGACACCGTCATGGCGGGGCTGAGCTGCCGCGAGGTGTCGCCGCTGGCGTGGGAGGTGGTGGGGGCGGGGGCGCACGCCTTCATGACCGTGCCGGAAGAGGGGATCGCACCGCTGATGCGGCGTGCCGCGCGGGGCACGATGGGGGAAGCGTTCGAGGGAGGGGAGTCGGGGGTGGCGGGGCTGCTGGGCCTGATCGAGGTCGCGCGGGACGAGGAGCGGCGGAGGGAGATCGGGCTGGATGAGCGCTCGCGTGTGCTGGTGTTCAATACGGAGGGCGCGACCGACCCGGAGCTGTATGGGCGGATCGTGGGGGGTGGTGATAGCTTCCGGGGTGACTCCCGGCACCGGTAGCCGACAACCCCTCAACCGAACGGGAAACCCCATGAGCGACCCCTTCTACACTGCCCGCGCGAGCGTCGTGAAAGTCGACGGGATTCACCGCCGCGCGTCCCTGGAAGACGGCACCGAGATCGACTTCGGCGTCCACGGCCCGATCAAGTCCCACTACCGCCTGCAGGCGGAACCGGATCGGCCCCTGCCGGTCGACTACCTGGTCGCCGCCGCCGCCGGCTGACTACTCGGGACGCTCAACGGCGCACTGGAGGTGCGCGGGATTCCGATGGCCAACGACGCGATCAGCGTGGAGGCGGAGGGCGTGAACGAAGTGGTGGACCGGATGGTGGTGCTGACGAAGATTCACGCGCACTACACGATCCGGCTGCCTGGGGGCGCTCCGCGGGAGAAGGTCGACCGGGCGCTGGCGACGCATGTGGCGAAGTGTCCGACGGCACGGAGTCTGGAAGGCGCGGTCGAGGTGACCTGGTCGGCGGAGGTGGCGGGGGGGTAGGGGAGTGGCGACGATATCCGACATCGACCACTCCGACGATCTGTCGGCACTGCCGGCCGGCCCGGTGGAGCCATTGGAACCAGCCAGTTTCCGCCTCACCAGCCCATCCCGCCACCTTGCGCTCCAGGACCCGACAGGCCGGTTGATCGCCCGCTGTTCGCTGTGGAGGGCCCGCGACGCCCACGGCGCGCCTGCCACGGCTGGCCTGATCGGCCACTACGCCGCCGTCGACGCGGACGCCGGCGGGGAACTGTTGGAACACGCCCTGGACCGGCACCGGGCAGACGGTTGCGAACGGGCCATCGGTCCGATGGACGGCTCCACCTGGCATCGCTACCGGCTGGTGACCGAGCGCGGTACGGAACCAACCTTCTTCCTGGAGCCCGACAACCCCGACGACTGGCCCGGGCACTTCACCGACGCCGGATTCGCGCCGCTGGCCACCTACTTTTCGGCGCTCAACGCGGACCCCTCCCGTTGCGACCCGCGCTCCAACAAGCGAAGGGTCGAACTCGAACGCGACGGCATCACCTTGCGGACGATCGATGTCGGGCGCTTTGAGACCGAACTCGCGGCCGTTCACGAACTGTCGCTGGCGGCGTTCGCCGACAATCTTCTCTATAGCCCCATCGGGCTCGAGGCCTTTCTCGCCTCCTACACTCCGATCCGTCCCCATCTGGTGCCCGAATTGGTGCTGCTGGCGGAACGAGGCGGGCAGCTCGTCGGATTCATCTTCGGCATCCCGGATCTCATGGAGCCGGGTCGGGGCGAGCCGCTGCGGACCGCAATCGTGAAGTCGATGGCCGTACATCCGGCGTGCGGTGGAAAAGGACTGGGCGGGTTGCTGATGGATGACTGTCAGCAGGCCGCAAGGAAGCTCGGGTTCGAGCGGGTCATTCACGCCCTGATGCACGAGACCAATCGGTCGCGGAGCATCTCGGCCCACTACGGCACTACGATCCGCCGCTACACGCTCTACGAGAGGCCGTTGCCATGAGAAGTCCCGAAGACTTAGAGGTGCTGTCGGAGTATCATGAATGTAAAGTTTATTATACATAATGTAATATTTACTATACATTCGTGCGCATTGACGACGTGAACTTAACTCAGATTCTGGTCGACCAGGCCACCCAGCGACCCCACGAGCCCGCGATCGTCGAGTCGGCTGGACGGGGCGTCCGTTCACTCACCTTTGCCGAGGTCGCCGATCGGTCGGCGAGGGCAGCGTCGCTCTTTCGCGAGGCCGGGCTGTACAAGGGTGACCGGGTACTCGTCTTCCAGCCGATGTCCATCGAGCTCTATGTCGCCCTTCTGGCGATCTTCCGTCTCGGGCTGGTGGCGACGGTCCTCGACCCATCGGCCGGACGCGGGCATATCGAACAGTGCTGCGGAATCGCACGTCCCAGAGCGTTCATCGGCCCTGCCCGGGCACACCTGTTGAGGCTCCTCTGCCGGGGTTTGCGTCGAATCGAGCGGCACTTCGTCACCGCGGGCCGGGCCCCGGGAGCGACCCGCTGGTCCATCCTCGAACGCCTCGATCCCGCTCACTCGATCACCGCCTGCGATCCGTCCCACGACGCCCTGCTCACCTTCACCAGCGGCAGCACCGGAGTCCCGAAGGCGGCCGTTCGCAGCCACGGTTTTCTGCTGGCGCAACACGCCGCCCTGGCCGAGTCGATCGAGCTGGAGCCCGGTGAAGTGGACCTCGCCACCCTGCCGATCTTCGTGCTCGCCAACCTGGCCTCCGGCGTGACGACGGTCATACCGCAAGGCGACCTCCGGCGTCCGGGGTTCATCGAGCCGGGGCCGGTTCTCGAACAACTCCGCCGTCATCGCGTCACCCGCACCGTGGGCTCGCCGGCGCTGTATGCCCGGTTGCTTCAGGGGGCTCGGGCCGCTTCGGACGCAGGGAGCGAGAGCGGCAAGACAGGCCTGGGCGGGCTCAGGAAGCTCTACACCGGCGGGGCCCCCGTCTTTCCGCCATTGTTGCAGGAACTCCGCTCAGCGCTTCCGAAGGGTCGAGTGATCGTCGTCTACGGGTCGACCGAGGCCGAGCCCATCGCCCACCTCGACTGGAGCGAGGCCGAACCCGACGACCTGGACGCCATGAACGCGGGAAAGGGGCTACTGGTCGGGAGACCGGTGCACCGGATCGAGTTGCGCATTCTGCCCAACCGGTGGGGCATGCCCCTTCAGGCGATGACGGCGGGAGAATTCGCCGATCTCGCGCTTGATCCGGGCGAGGCCGGCGAGATCATGGTCAGCGGCCCCCATGTGCTCTCCGGCTACCTGAACGGCATCGGCGACGAGGAGACCAAATTCCGGGTCGAGGGCGAGGTCTGGCACCGCACCGGAGACGCCGGCTACCTTGACGCCAGAGGCCGACTCTGGCTGCTCGGACGCGCCGGCGCGGTCATTCAGGACGAACGCGGTGCGATCCATCCCTTCGCCGCCGAATGCGCGGCAAGCCAGCTTCCCTGGATTGCCCGGAGCGCGCTGGCCAAACACAATGGCAATCGCGTTCTGGCGGTGCAGCTGGGGCCGCGGGCACCGGCGGATGCCGAGTGGCGCGTGCAAGAGACGCTGTCCTGGGCAAAGCTCGATCGGATCGTGAGAGTGCCCCGCATCCCGGTCGACCGTCGCCACAACGCGAAAACCGACTACCCCGCACTGAAGAAGGAACTGGAGCGCCATGCCAACTAATCTCCAGAACGTGAGCGGCTACTTCGCGCGTCTCCTCGCCGAACGCTCTCAGGAGCAGATCGAGCAGGATCTGACGCCCTTGCGGGAGGACATTCCGCCAAGTGTTCCGCGCGACGGGGCGCCAGGGACGATCTCTACCGGGGCGGTGGAACGGCGCTGGCGGTTGCTTGACGTCGATGCGTCCGTGAGGCATCGGCTTCTCGACGACATGGCGCGCGAACAGATGCCCCTCTACGGCAAGAACATCGAGAACTTCATCGGCACCGTGAAAGTCCCGATCGGACTGGCCGGTCCGCTGCGGATGAGGGGGCTGTTTGCGCGAGGGGACTACTACGTGCCGCTGGCGACGACGGAGGCAGCGCTGGTGGCGTCCTACACACGCGGGGCGCAGGCGATCACGCAGGCCGGCGGCTGCACGGCGGCGGCGATCTGGGAGGGTGTGACGCGGGCCCCCGTCTTCGCGTTCGACAGCCTGGTCGACGTCGGCAAGTTCATCATGTGGGCGGCCGAGCAAGCGCAGACGTTCTGCGACATTGCCGCATCCACCACACGTCATGGCGAACTCATCCGCACCCGTTTCGACATGGAGGGCAACCACGTCTACCTGATCTTCGAATACACGACAGGGGATGCCTCCGGGCAGAACATGGTCACGATCGCGACCGACGCCGTGTGCCGCTTCATCCTTGATCAGACACCGGTGCAGCCCGTCTACTGGTTTATCGAGGGGAACCTGTCGGGAGACAAGAAGGCCTCGCATCTCTCCTTCCAGAACGTGCGCGGCAGGAAGGTCACCGCGGAAGCAACCCTCTCCTCCGGCATCCTCAAACGACACCTGAAGACGAGCGCCAGCCGAATGCTGGACTTCTACCGGGTCTCCGCAATCGGGGGTGTCATGAGCGGCAACATCGGGCTGCAGGGACACTACTCGAACGGGATGGCCGCGCTCTACATCGCCTGCGGCCAGGACGCCGCGTGCGTGGCCGAGTCCGCGGTCGGGGTGACGCGTTTCGAAGCAGCGGCGGAGGGTGGCCTCTACGCCTCGGTCACCTTGCCCAACCTCATTCTGGGGACGGTCGGCGGCGGCACGGGGTTGCCGAGCCAGAACGCCTGCCTGGACATCATGCGACTCTCCGGTGCGGGCAACGCGGCCGCCCTGGCCGAGGTTTGCGCAGCCCTGGTACTCGCGGGTGAGCTGTCGATCTGCGCAGCGTTGGCATCGGGTCACTTCGCGCGGGCGCACCAGATGCTGGCCCGGGGAGTGCCGGAGAAGCGGAAGAAGGGGCCGTCCGAGGATCCGGCATGAGCGCGCTGCGCCGCTGGTGGGTCTATCAGGGGGAACGCTTCCCCCTCATGCAGCACGGGCCGCTGATCCTCGCCTTCAGCTTCAGCGCGGTCGCCTTCTCCTGGATGCTGCGCTCTTCCACGGGATGGCCCAGTCCGGTGTCGGCGGTGGTCGCCTTCGGTTCCTGCCTGATCTTCTTCCTCCAGCTGCGCATCGCGGACGAGTTCAAGGACGACGAGGAGGACGCGCGGTACAGGCCCTACCGCCCGGTGCCCCGGGGGCTGGTGACGCTGCGCGAGCTGGGCGGCCTGTTCGTACTCGGCGGCGTGCTGCAGCTGGGCCTTGCCCTCTGGCTCGACGCGCGGCTTCTCGTCCTGCTGCTGGTCACCTGGACATACCTCGCCCTGATGAGCAAGGAGTTCTTCGTCGGCGGGTGGCTGCGTGGCAAACACCTCACCTACATGGTCACCCACATGGCCATCATGCCGCTCATCGACCTCTACGCCACCGGCACCGACTGGCTGGTGTTCCAGGGCCATGCGCCGGCCGGGCTCGGCTGGTTTCTGCTGGCCAGTCTCTTCAACGGCATGGTGATCGAGATCGGCCGCAAGATCCGCAGTCCCCACGATGAAGAGGAGGGGGTTGCAACCTATTCCGTGGTGTGGGGCCGGGGGCGGGCGGTGGGCACGTGGTGGATGGTACTGGCGCTCGCACTCGCCTGCGCCTGCCTGGCCGCGCGCCGCATCGGATTCGCCCTGCCGCTGGCCGTGGTGCTCGGTGCAACACTCGGTGCCGCGGTTCTGATCGGGTTTCGCTTCCTGCGGCAGCAGACTCCGGGAGCCGGAAAGTGGATCGAGAACTGGTCCGGGGTCTGGACGCTGGTGCTCTATCTCGGGCTGGGGCCGGTACCCCTTCTCTGGAGAGAGCTGGGATGAGCTTCGTCCTCTCCTCTTCGGACGGCGTCGATCTGAGCCGAATGGGAGGCAAGGCGGCGGCCCTCTCCTCGCTCGCTGGCACGGGCCTGAGGATCCCGGCCTGGTTCGTGATATCCCCGGCCGCCTTCGAGGCGGGTCTCTCGCCGGACCAGCGGCAGGCCCTGCTCCGGGCTGAAGAACAGGAAGAGCTTGCGGCGTTCTTTTCCCGGATATCGCCCGCGTCACGGGTTCTCGAGGAGGTCGAAGAGCGTTTCGGGACCCTGCACGGCGACAGTCGCTTCGTCGCGGTGCGCTCCTCCGGCGTACAGGAGGATGGCGTCGAGCACTCCTTTGCCGGCCAGTTCGACAGCTACCTGTCCGTCACCCGGGAGCGCCTGCCGGCGCGGATCGTCGACGTGTGGCGATCGGGCTTCGGCGAACGCGTCCTGGCCTACCGGCGGGAGAACAACCTCGAAGGGCTACCGCAGGCTCCGGCGGTTCTGGTGCAGGAAATGGTCGACAGCGAGGTCTCGGGGGTCGCCTTCAGCGCCGACCCGGTGACGGGACGGCGCCCGGTGGCGGTGGTTTCGGCGCTTCACGGTCTGGGAACTGCACTGGTCGGGGGGGACGCCGACGCCGATACGTGGCGCGTTCAATTCGACGGAGAGATCCTCGAGCGGGACATCGTGGCCAAGCGCCTGGCGCACCGGCCGTCGCCCGACAGTGCGGAGGGCGTTGCGGAACGGGAGGTGGCGGAACCCGCCGCGTCAGAGCCGGCACTCGCTGACGAGGATGTGGCGCGCGTCGCGGAACTTGCACGCCGGGCCGAGCGGCACTTCGGACGGCCGCAGGACATCGAATGGGCGATGCGCGGGGGCGAAATCTTCCTCCTCCAGTCCCGCCCGATCACCTCGCTGGCCCGGACCCCCGATCCCGACGGCGTCCACACCATCTGGGACAACTCGAACATCGTCGAGAGCTATAGCGGCATCACCACTCCCCTGACCTTCAGCTTCGCGCTTCACGCCTACGAAGGGGTCTACCGCGAGTTCTGCCGCCTCCTGGGCGTGAGCAAGAGCAGGATCGCGGCCAACGACCTCACCTTCCGCCGCATGCTTGGACTGGTGCGCGGCCGCGTCTACTACAACCTCCTCAACTGGTATCGCGTCATCGCGATGCTCCCGGGCTATACCTTCAACCGGCGCTTCATGGAACAGATGATGGGGGTGCGGGAGAGTCTTCCCGACGAGATCACCGCCGCTGCGTCGAGCGCTTCCCGGTCCGCGCGTCTCCTCGATCTGCTGCGGCTGGGCCGCACAATGGCGGGAATGGTCGTCAACCAGGTGCGACTGCCCCGCATGATCGACCGGTTCCAGGATCGTCTCGACCGTGCGCTCGCACCCCGGGGTCCACCGCTCGGTGTCAGGCGCCTGGACCAGCTGGTCGGCGACTACCGCCAACTGGAGTCGAGTCTGCTGACGCGCTGGGATGCGCCGCTCATCAACGACTTCTTCGCGATGATCTTCTTCGGTGTCCTGGGCCGCCTCACCGCCGGGTGGTGCCCCGGTGAGGAGGACGAGCAGGGATCGCTGCACAACGACCTGGTATGCGACCAGGGGGGGATGATCAGTGCCGAGCCCGCCAGGCGCATCGTCGAGATGGCCACCGTCGCGGCGCTCGATGCCGAGCTGACCGAGATTCTCTGCCGCGGAACGGTGCCGGCCGCCGTTCAGGCGCTCTGCCGCGACGAGGCGCTGGCCCGGCTCTACGACGACTATCTCGACACCTTCGGCGATCGCTGCCTCGACGAGCTCAAGCTCGAGTCGACCACGCTCTTCGACGATCCGGAGCCGCTGCTGCGCTCGATCGGGCACGCCGCTGCCCGGCTCGCGCGTGGTCAGAGCTTCGATTCCGGCCATCAGTCGACCGTGCGCCAGGAGGCGGAAGCGAAGGTGCGCCGGGCCCTCGCGCGACGTCCCCTGCGGCGCGCCATCTTCGCCTGGGTGCTGCGCAACGCCCGCCGGCGGGTGCGGGACCGGGAGAATCTGCGGTTCGAGCGGACCCGCCTCTTCGGCCGCGTGCGAAGGATCTTCCTCGAGGCCGGGCGAAGGTTGCACGCGGAGGGGGTCCTCAACGACCCGCGCGACGTCTTCTATCTCGAGCTCGACGAAATCGTGGCCTACGTCGAAGGGGCCTCGGCCTGTGATGACCTGCGCGGTCTCGCCGCCGTTCGCCGCCGCGCCTTCGAGCGCTACGCCGAATTGGAGGCCCCCGCCGACCGCTTCGAGACCTTCGGCGCTCCCTATATCGCCAACAGCTGCAAGGGGAGCGGTGCGGAGCCGCCCGACCAGGGTGAAGCCGACGGAGACGACGTACTGCGTGGCCTCGGCTGTTGCCCGGGTGTGGTCCGCGGCCGCGCGCGGGTGATTCGCGATCCGCGCGGCGCAGAACTCAAGCAGGGTGAGATCCTGGTCGCGGAGCGCACCGACCCGGGATGGATCATGCTCTTCCCGGCAGCCGCAGGGATTCTGGTCGAGCGCGGCAGCCTGCTCTCGCACTCGGCGATCGTGGCCCGCGAGATGGGGATTCCCGCCATCGTGTCGATCGCCGGAGTCACCACGAGAATCGAGAACGGGAGCTGGGTGGAGATGGATGGCGCGCGCGGCACGGTGAAGCTGGATGTCGGGCCGCTGTCCGCGGGCGGCCCGGACGGCGAGCACCGGCCCACAGACAGCCAGGACGTCGTCCCGCAGGCTGCAGCCGGCCCGAACTCCGCAGAGCACCAGACCGGGCCACAGCCGACGACGGCCCAATGAGCACCGAGGCCGCAGCGCGCGCCGATTTCTCCTTCGTCCGCTACGCGCTGTGCTGGGAGGACGCCGACATTCTCCTGGAGGCGCTCGACGTTCGCGAAGGGGATGTCTGCCTGTCGATCGCTTCGGCGGGGGACAACTCGCTCTCGCTCCTGTCGCGTGGTCCGGCGCGCGTGATCGCGGTCGACATGAACCCGGCGCAACTCGCCTGTCTCGCCCTGCGCGTAGCGGCCTACCGCGTGCTCGAGCACCACGAACTCCTCCAACTCGTCGGCTCGCGGGAATGCGCCGACCGGGAGATCCTCTACAGACGGTGCCGCGGCGTCCTCGACAGGGAGGCCCGCAACTTCTGGGACGCCCACCCGGAACTGATCCGGGCCGGCATCGGCGCGGCCGGCAAGTTCGAGCGCTACTTCGCCACCTTTCGCAACAGGGTGCTGCCCTGGATCCACCCCCGGCGCCGAGTCGACCGGCTTCTGGAGGGCGGCACCCTGGAGGAACGCCGCCGCTTCTACGCCCGTCACTGGGACAACCTGCGCTGGCGTCTCCTCTTCCGGCTCTTCTTCTCCCGGTTCGTGATGGGCCGGATGGGACGCGATCCGGCCTTCTTCCGCTACGTGGAGGGGTCGGTGGCGGAGCGGATCCTGTCGCGCACCCGGCACGCCCTGACCGAGCTCGACCCGGCGGCCAACCCCTACCTCCAGTGGATCCTCACCGGCCGACACACCACCGCCCTGCCCCACGCCCTGCGCGAGGAGAACTTCGACGCGATCAGGAATAACCTGAACCGGCTCGAGTGGCATCCCATGTCGATCGAAGAGCTCCTCGCCGCGGAGCCCGAACTCGACTTCGACTGCTTCAACCTGAGCGACATCTTCGAGTACATGTCCGACGAGAGCTTCCACGAGCTGCTCGCCACCCTGGCCGGGCGCGCGTGCAACGGGGCCCGGTTCGCCTACTGGAACATGCTCGTGCCGCGCAGCCGGCCGCCGGAGCTGGCCGACTTGCTCACTCCACGTAACGGGTTCGCCGAGCAACTTCACCTTCAGGACAAGGCGTTCTTCTACAGCCGGTTCGTCGTGGAGATGGTGGCGGCGGAGGCAGGATGACCCTCACCGCCAACCTCCTTGCCATGGCGGCCCTCCTGGCCGCGTTGGCGATCCTCCTGGTCGTCCTCAAGGCGGCGGAGAGCCGTGGTCATCTTCACCCCGAGTCGTTGCGCAAGGGGGTGCACGTCGGCATGGGGCTGGTCGTCCTCCCGCTGCCCTGGATCTTCGATCGCGCCTGGCCGGTGATCGTGCTGGCGGTCCTCGCATGCGGGGCCCTGGTGGCGACGCGCTCGATCCGAAGCCTGCGCGGCGGCATCGGGACGGTGCTGGGAGGGGTGGGGCGTGACACCCTGGGTGAGATCTACTTCCCCATCGCCGTCACCGTCCTCTTCGTCCTCGGTCGCGGCGACTGGCTGCTCTACGTCGTTCCGATCCTCATGTTGACGCTTGCGGACGCCGTCGCGGCCCTGGTGGGAGTTCGCTACGGGCTGTTCCAGTACCAGACTTCGGAAGGCACGAAGAGCCTCGAGGGTTCTCTCGCGTTCTTCCTGGTGGCCTTCTTCAGCGCCCACCTTCCCCTTCTGCTCCTGACCGACACGGGCCGCGCCGAGGCCGTTCTTATCGCCGCGATCCTCGCGCTCCTCGTCATGATGCTCGAGTTCATCGCGTGGCGGGGACTCGACAATCTCCTCATCCCTCTAGGCGCCCACGCCTTTCTGCGCCTCTACCAGGACGCGGATACGCGGCTTCTCCTCGCTCACCTCCTGGCTGCCGCGCTTCTGGTGGTCTTCACGCTGGCCTGGCGTCGTCGCAGCAGGCTGGACGACAGCGCACTGGTCGGTGGCGCCCTCTTCGGCTTCACCGCCGCTACGCTCGGCGGTTGGCTGTGGTTTCTCGGACCGTTCCTCTTCTTCCTCGCCATGAGTCTCGTCTGGCCGCGCTCCACCGATGATCGGCCACACACCGTCTACGACATCCTCTCGACCACGGCCGCCGGGATGTGCTGGCTGTTCGCGTACTCCGTCACCGGGGAGGCTTGGCTCCTGGTCCCCTTCACCGGCTCGTTCGCCGCCCAGCTGACCCTGTACGGAGTCGCGCGGATCGGCCACCGACCCGACCGTGGATCGCCCTTGCGGCGTCTGCTCGGCGACATCGGGCTCGGGTGGCTCGTTGTTCAATGCCCCGTTCTTCTGATCGCATTCACCAGCGGTGTCGTGGTGGAGGGGGGATGGGGTGTTGTGGGCCTGATGATCGACCTCGGACTCGGACTGATGGCGGTCAGTCTGGCGGGAGTGGTCTTTTACCTGCTGCTGCCGCGAATCTACGGTCCGCCCCTGCGCGAAGGTGCGATCAAACCCGCAGTTGCCGCCTTGGGCACAGTGGCCTCGCTCGTGGCGGGGTTGCGTTGGCTGGCATAGCCCGTGGACAGAATCCCCCCGGCTTTCGAGCGGCGACGCATCCAGGCCGGACCGCTTCGCTCACTTGCTCACAATGTAATGCATACTTTACAAAATGTCATGTGCAGTATACATGTCATCGCCGTCAGTCTCATTCTTCAGCCTGCTGACGCGAGCGCACAGTCGATCGAAGACGCCAGATCCGCCTTCGCGGACGGCCGTTTCCTGGAAGCTGCGGATACCGGCGAAGCCCTGGGAACCTCCGATGGCTACACCCTGGCAGCACAAGCGCTCGCGGTGTACGCCCACTACGAGGCGTCAGACGAGGAATGGGACGAGGTCATTGAACGCGCAATGCGCATGGGCGAGGAAGCCGTGCGCGCCGATTCCACCAATCCCGAGGCGCACTGCCAATACGCACACGCCGTCGGCCGGTACGCGCAGCGCGTGGGCACGATCACGGCACTTCGCAAAGGCCTCGCGGGGAAGGTTCGCGATGCACTCGCGGCGGCGCTCGAGATCGACCCCGATTACCCCGGGGCCCACCTAACCCTCGGCGGCTGGCACGCGGACGTCGCCGAGGCTGGTTTCCTTGCCCGCAGGATCTACGGTGCCGACCGGGAAAAGGCCGTCTACCACTACGAGCGCGCTCTGGAACTGGCCCCGGATTCGAAAATCCTGCTGTACGAATACGGGATCAGGTTGCCTGAACTGGACGAGGACGGAGGCAGGGAACGAGCCAGAGCGATGCTGGAGAAGGCGCTCGGACTACCGGTACGGGATGCCTACGAGGACTACATCCATCTGGACATCCTGGACGGACTGGACGCGCTGGCCGGTCCTCCGACCTCGCCTTCTCAATTCACCACTCGAAACTGCACCCGCGCCACCCTCTGCACACCAAGCGAGTCGGCAGTCACCCCGTACAAGACCGAGTCCACAATCTCGGGGGTCGGCCAGTACTGGATGCGGCGCGGCCACCGATACCGGGCCGCCAGCGTCGTTCCCTCATAGACGTCGGCCTCGCGGATTTCCGCTCCGTACTCCCCCGTTTTCTCGACCCACAGCCGGCCGTTGCGATCGAAGAACATCCGTGCCAGCGGAGCCTTGCGGTCGGGAATGCTGAAGGGGTGTGCACGGAGGCCGGCGCGCTCCCGCTCGCTTTCCATGCGGCGCTCTGCTCCGGCCCGTTCATCCGGGCTCGGTACCGGTCCCTGAACCGCCGGACCCTCAATCACGGAAACGGTCCCGTCCGCATGATGATAGTTGATCGAGTACTCCGTGCTGACCGCCTCCGCCCATGTGCCCCCGTTCGCGTGGGCCCTGATCCACCGAGGTCCGAAGGGCGCATGGAGGTATGTGACGCCTCGAATACCCTCCCGGGCGAACCGCTCGGTCCTCTGGCCGGCCCTCTGCCGCTCCGCATCCGCCATGATCACGGTGTCCACGACCCCGTCGTGGCGCAGACGGAGTCGCGCTTCAAGGCTCACGTCATCGGCGTCACGCACGGGCCCGACGGCGACCAGTTGGCCGTCCGCGTCGAAGGTGAAGGGATCGATGACCCCGTAGTGGTTAGGGTTGAGACTTCTGAGCACTCTCAGGAACTCCGCCCCCTCCGAATCCAGCCTGAACACGCTGTACCGAACACTCTCTCGCACCCACAGTTCGCCATCCGGACCGAACTGCAGACCGTTGGGGTCCGTCAATTCGCCGGGGCCCTCTCCGGGGCCACCCATGAGGAAGGCGAAATCCCCGTCGGGCTCGAAGACCCGGATCTCGCTCGTCTGCCTGTCGGCGACGATCACGCGTCCCTCCTCGTCAACCACAACGTCCCCGATGTTGCCGAACAGGTAGGGATCCTCCCCGTCCATCCTGCCGATCTCGAGTTCGATGGTGCCTTCGTAGGTGGGGACCTCTGCCAGGACAACTTCCGAATCCCCTCCCTCGTAGCAGGCGGTCGCGGTTAGGAAGAACGCCGCAATCGTCAGTCGAGCCGGAACACTGCACACGTTGCACCTTCTTTCGCTGAGTTGATCGGTTCGGACGTAAGCTACATCCCAATTCCTCGTACGGTCAGCACCGGAGAATGTTCACCACTCGGTCTTGACCCCGATCCTGGACGGCACCGGATACGGCGTCTACGGCACCGGCACTTCCAACCGGTGCAACTGCACCACCTGGACGCCAAGTTCCGACTCCTGCCGGATCACCACGTCGTCCGACCCGAATTCCCGGATCGACCCGCCCGGCGGCGCCAGGTGGCACAGGAACTGCCCGTCGGGTTCGAAGGCGAGCCATCCGCGATCTTCGCGGGGTCTGTCGTACTCGCGAACCCAGATGCGGCCGTCGCGGCCGACCATCACGGTGGAGATCGCCGGGAAGAGTTCGGCCACGGGACGATCTTCGCTGATCATGGCGTCATGGACCTCGGCCATGGGAGAATAGTCCGGCCTCGGCCGAGTCTCCACGTACTCCTCGCGCCACGCGTCCACATCCGCTGCGGTCACCTCTCTGTCGGGCTCCGTCCACCGCACAATGAGACGCAGGTTGACCTCGTCGTCGAGGACGCGGACTTCGGTATTCATCCCGTATGCCAGAGCGATCGTGGATCCCCCCGCGTCGACCTCGGCGCCGGCGTAGAAGAGACGGGGAAGCCAGAAGGTCCCGAGCGCCTCGTGGTCGTCCTGTCCCCACCTCCCATGCGGGATGCGGGCGAGCGTGTCGATGAGCTCTCCGCCGGGACCGTGTGCCTCCACGATCATGGTGTCCGCAACGCTGAAGTCCGGCTTCCGTGCCCTCGTTTCGCTGGAATTGACGGTGTAGCCGTTGGCCAGCACGCCTCCGCCCATCGACGAATTGATGAACTGCGGATTGAGACTCACCTGCCGCACGAACTCCCCATCCGCGCCGAAGAGGTTGTAGCGCCAGGGGAAATAGTCGCCGGCCCAGATTGTGTCTCCCGCTGCGATCCACATCTGGAAGGGACCGTTCTCGAATTCCCCGGGTCCCTCGCCCTGCCTGCCCATCGTGCGCAGGTGCCGGCCATCGGCGTCGTAAACCCGGATCTGATTGGAGCCACGGTCGACCGCCACGATGGATCCGTCGGACATCCGGGCCGCGTCCCCCACCTGGGCAAACCACTGGTTCTCGTCGCTCTCGTCGTCGCCGATGACGACGGTGGGTTCCGCGCTGATTGTGCAGGTGGCGTCGGAGTTCGCGGGGTGGCTGTGTACGATCCTGATGCCGGCGCTGTCGGTGCTGACCGAGGCGAGATCCGGCTGGGACTCGGAGTCGCAGGCGAGTAGGAGGGCGATGGTGGCGGAGGCGGCTGCAATCCTGATTTCAGGGGCGGTCATCTGTCCCTACCCGGCAGGCGGGCCGCGCAACAGTTCAAGCAAATATTCGACCGCTTCCTGGGAACCCGTCCGGCCCAGCCAGTAGACCGCGCGTTCGCGCACATCGTCATCGGTTTCAAGTCTGGCGAGCTCGACCATTTTCCGCACGACCTCCGACTTGGCGGCTTCGTCGTCGATGCGACCGGCTCTGCGGTAGAGGGCATAGAAGATCCGCTCCCGCAGGTCGGGCTCGGCCAGGCGTCCAAAGGCCTCGGTCAGGCCGGACAGTTTCAGCGACGGGCTTCTTCCCCAGGCATCCAGGGCCTTGGAGCGGATCTTGGTCGGCTCGTTCGAATCGAAGGCCAGGTTGAAGAGCCAGGTCTCCCCCTGTTGGCTCCCGTCCTCCACCTTCCGGCGCAGCCGGTCAATCAGCGTAGACTTGAGTTTTTCCGTCTCGAGCGAGGCGTAGATCTCGATCAGCCGGCCGGCCTCGACATCGTCACGGCGGCCCAGTGCGACGATCGCGTCCTCACGAAGTTCCTCCGGCCTGGAAGCGTCGGCGGCGTAACGCGCGAGCGCCTGGCGAGCTGCGGCACTTTCACTGCGTCGCAGTCCGGAAATCGCCGCCTCCTGTGTCTCCTCGTGGCTCGATCGAGTCAGCACGGTCACGAGCGCTGCGACAGCGGTGGCGGTATCGAACCGCCTCAGCCCCGAGACCGCAGCACGACGCGCCCTCGGATCCTGATGAGTCATGGCAACATTGATCAGTGCCTCTTCCGCTTCGCTGGTACCTTCGCGGGCCAGCAGCTCCACGGCGCGAACACGCAGATTGACGGAGCACTCGTCCTGGCGGTTGATCACACTCCGCAGGACCTGGACCCGATCCGTCTCCATGAGGCGCAGGATCGAGTTCAGGGCCTCCTGTTGCACGGAATCGTCTTCGCATCCTTCGGGGAGCTCGCGTCGGCGGGAGAAATTGAAAGTCACGTTCTCTGCCGAAAACACGAGGTCCTCGAAGAACCGCGCCAACCTGCTTTCACCCTGCGCCAAGGTCGCCTCAGTCTGCGCCATGGCCTCCTCAGTCTGCGCCATGGCCTCCAGGGTCGCCGCCTCGACCGAGTCCATCATCGGCCCCATCACTAACGCGAGCGAATCCGCGGCGATTGCCAAGGCGGCCGCGGCGCTGTCCCACGCTTGCCCCAGGGTCAGTTCCGACTGCCGCAACACTTCCTGGGCGGCGCGGGAATCGCCCCGCTCCGCCAGCTCTCCGAGGATCCGAAGCCGCAGCTGGCGTGCGTCGTTGATGCGGCGCCGAAGCAGATCATCAGCGGCTGTCTCGGGGTGTGCGGCCAACTCCAGCATGTTGTCGAGAAGCAGGTGGGCCCGTTCCAGCTGGCCCAGCCGATGCCGCGCAAAGGCTTCCCAGTAGAAGGCATCGCTCACGTACTTCCCGTTCGGGTACTTCTCGCGGAGTTGCCGAAACCTGTCGGCGGCGTCTACGAAGTTCGTCTGGTTGATCAGCGATCTCGCCGCGAGAAAGTCCTTTTCCTCGTCGCTGGTCTCCTGGGCCGACAGCTGCCCGCTCTCCCATGCACCAGCATGTGCCGCGGTCATCACCGTCCCGTCCACCGTCAGGAGAAGGGCCAGGATCATCCCGGCGATCGTGCGGCTCGTTCTGCCGTTCATCGTCGTCTCGTGGTTCATCATTTTCGTGCCTCCGGAAGCAAGGCTCATTGGTTGGTGTCGCAAGTGGTTCAGGTTCAGGTTTCGCTTTCGGCGCTCACCGCGCGCAGTCGCATCAGGGTCTCTTGCCGCTCCATGCTCTCACGGGCCAGGTCCCACTCGAAATCGGGTGCGCCGGGACCCAGGCCGGCGATCTGGATGAGGACGAGTTCCAGGTCCTCGAGCAGCTCCTCTTCCACCGGGGATGCCGTTTCGGAGAGGCCGAGGAACATGCGCGTTTCCACTAGCAGTTCACGCGCCCACCCGGCCAGATCCTCCCGGGATGCCGGTGTTCGCCGGTCGGTTCGGAAGGCGGTCAGCAGGGTCGCGGCGCGGCCCAGGTGACGGGCGGTTGCGTAGTCGAAATCGGGCTCGAGCGTGCGGGACAGGCGAGTCGAACGCTCAGCCGGTTCGCTGACCGCGAAGAACACGCGGCTGTCCCCCTCACCGCCGGAGAGGGCGTCGGTGGCGACGGTTACCTGTCCCGAGAGGGCCGCCGTCCTGACGGGCTCGGCGGGACGGTCTTCTTCTTGCGGCTCCGGCTCGGCAACCGTCATCGGGGCTGTCTGCACCCTGCGTGACATCTCGGCGGGGGCTGGCGTGCCTGGCAGAATCACCGTCTCATCGGTTGCCGAAGGCCGCGTTCCCCTGCCGAGCCCGATGCCCAGCACCAGCGACGCCGCCGCCGCAAGGGCCGCCACCCAACCCGCCGCGCCGCGCTGTCCCAGCCATGCCGGGCGAAGACGGGACACCCCCGCCGCCCTCCGCAACGCCCAGGCCGACTCGATACGGGTCCACATCTCGTCGCGTGGCGCCGTAGGCGGCTCGTTGTAGCCGACCGAATCGACGAATGTCTCTCCCCCGGCAACCACGACGCGTGGCTTCTCACTCTTCCGCCCGCG
Source organism: Gemmatimonadota bacterium (assembly GCA_009840215.1). Classification (GTDB taxonomy): domain Bacteria; phylum Gemmatimonadota; class Gemmatimonadetes; order Longimicrobiales; family Gaopeijiaceae; genus Bin94. The sequence continues at coordinate 24,205 of VXOC01000010.1, forward strand.
GCTGCCCGCCGACCCCAACCGCACCGCAACCCCCGGCCACATCGTGCCGGCCGGCGTCTCCGGGGGCTCGTTGTAGCCCGCGGCCTCCCTCAGCAGGAACTCGGTGAAACGGTCGAAGTCGGTCACGACGCCCACTCCTTCGCATGAACGGCCAGCTTCTCGCGCAACCGGCCACGGGCGCGGAAGAGCTGCGACTTCGAGGTCCCCGCCTTGATACCGAGGATCTCGCCGATCTCCTCGTGCGTGTAGCCCTCCAGGTCGTGCAGCAGGAAGACCGTGCGGTATCCTTCGGGGAGATCGTCGATCGCGCGGTGGAGATCCTCGCGCAGGTCGGGTTCGATCCTGGTCGCCGCGCTGGCGCCCATCAGCTGATCGTCCAGCGGCACCTCGCGGGTGCGGAAGCGCTTGATGCGCCTGAGTTCATTCAGAGACACGGACGTCGCGATCGCCGAGATCCAGGTCCCGAACGCCGCTTCGCCGCGGAAGGTGGCGATCTTCGAGAATGCGCGCACGAATGTCTCCTGCGTGAAGTCCTGGGCGAGGTCATAGTCACCCGCAAACCGGTAGCAGAGCCGGAAGACCCGGTCGACGTGCAGGTCGTACAGCGACCGCGCGACCCCGTGATCTCCGTCCTTCAAACGTTGGATGAGTTGCGATTCCGTCACCGAGTTGCGTCTCCGCTCCCGCGCCGGGTGTTCTGTTGCTGACTTGTGGACACGACGAGGTGGGGAATGGTTGCACGGGGAGGGGTGCGGCGGTGGAGGGGAGGGCTGCGGGTTGGCGGGAACCAGGGGAATCGCGGCA
>VXOC01000102.1 GCA_009840215.1 Gemmatimonadota bacterium
CCCCAACCCCCCTCCTCCGCCACCACCGGTGCCTCCGGCACATCAAACCGGAATCCCTTCGCCAGCAGCCGGTCCAGCGCCTCGCGCACATCCGGCGTCCCCAGAAAGCCCGTGATCGCCGCCGCCATTTTCTCGCCCACCCCGTGGATCTCCTCGAGCGCCTCGGGCGAAGCGGCGCGGACCGCCTCGATCCCCCGGAAGTGCATCGCCAGATCGCGCGCGACCGCGACCCCCACCTCGGGGACCCCCAACCCCACCAGGAACCGCGCCAGCTCCACCTGCCGCCGCTCCCGGATCGCGGCCACCAGGTTGCGGGCCGACACCTCGGCGAACCCTTCGAGCGGGACCAGGTCCTCCTCCCTCAGGTCGAACAGGTCCGCCAACTCACCCACGAGGCCCTCGTCCACGAGCAGCGAAGCGGTCTCCTCACCCAATCCCTCGATGTCGAGAGCATTTCGCGCCCCGAAGTGCGTGATCCGCCCCTTGAGCTGCGCCCGGCAGCCGAAGTGGTTCGGACAGACGGTGAACGGCCCCTTCCCGACGGGTTCCGTTCCGCACGACGGACAGGTACCGGGCATGGCGAAGGGCTCGCTCCGCTCGCGCCCCTCCTCGTCGATCCGCTCCACGACCTGCGGGATCACGTCGCCGGCGCGCTGCACCCGCACCAGGTCGCCCTCCCGCACGTCCTTGCGCTCCAGTTCCTCGCGATTGTGCAGCGAAGCCCGCGACACCGTCACCCCGCCCACCTCGACCGGCCTGAGCAGCGCGACCGGCGTCAGCACGCCCGTCCGCCCCACCGACACGAAGATCCTGTCGATGCGGGTAACCTCCTTGCGGGGCTCGAACTTGAAGGCGATCGCCCACCTGGGGTGGTGCGAGGTGCTGCCCAGCACGGCCCGGGGCGCCACAGCGTCCAGCTTGACCACCACCCCGTCGATTTCGTAGTCGAGGGAGTCCCGGTCGGCGTCGAAAGCGCGGTGGTAGGCGACGATCTCGTCCACCGTGCCGGCCACGGTCACCCTCTCGGGCGTCTGAAGTCCCCATTCCTTCAGCGCCGCGACCCCCTCCGAATCGGTCTCGAAGGTCACGCCCCGCACGTCCATCACGTCGTAGGCCAGCACGGTCAGAGGCCGACTGGCCGTGATTCGCGAGTCCAGCTGCCGGAGCGCGCCCGAAGTCGCATTGCGCGGGTTCTGGTACGGTGGCTCGCCCGCCTCGATGCGCCGCTGGTTGAGCGTCTCGAAATCGCTCAGGTACATCATCGCCTCGCCCCGCACGGAGAGAAACGCGGGGGCCGGACGGTCTTCCTCCCGGAGTCGCAGGGGAACCGTGGGGATCGTCCGCACGTTCTCGGTCACCCCCTCGCCCACTCGTCCATTGCCGCGCGTCACCGCCCGCTCCAGCACCCCGTTCACGTAGACCAGCTCCAGGGACGCGCCGTCGAGCTTGGGTTCCAGGATGTACCGGATCTCCTCGTCCGCGAGCGCCTTGCGCAGCCTCTCGTCGAAGCGCCGCACTTCGGCCTCCTCGCGCGCCGAGTCCAGCGACAGCATGGGTGCCGCGTGCGCCACGCTCGGAAGACTCTCCAGCGGGTCCGCGCCCACCCTCTGCGTGGGCGAGTCGGGCGTGGCCAGGGTCGGATGAGCCGCTTCGAGTGCCTGCAGGCGGCCGAAGAGGGCGTCGTACGCCGAGTCGGAGATCTCGGGGCAGGACTCGACGTGGTAGAGACGGTTGTGGCGTTCGATCTCCGGGCGGAGCCGCGCAACCTCGGCGGCGGCCTCGGCGAGGCTCAGTTCCTGCGGGTCAACTCCGCCGGATACCTGCGAACCGGCCTCCCGGGCGTCGTTCGGGGTCATGGAAAACGCTACACCGGCCCAACGCTTCTGTCCACGCGCCCGTCTTCCGCCTTACATTGGGGTCCCTTCCCATCACAAGCACCGACCCGGAGGTCCGAATGGAGTTATCGCGCGGCCCGATCCGCATGTTCGCATTCCTTGCAGCCTTGGTCCTGGCCCTCCCCGCAGCCCTCTCCGCACAGATGGCGACCACCACGCCCCGCGGCGCCGACGAGGGGGACGGCCCCCACGAACGCCTGATCCTGCGCGGCGCCACCATTATCGACGGCACGGGAGCGCCCCCCATCGGGCCCGTGGATATAGTGATCGAGGGTGATCGCATAATCCGGATCCAGACGGTTGGATATCCCGGCGTCCCCATCACCGAGAACCGCCGGCCCTCGGGCGCCACCAAAGAGATGGACATGACGGGCATGTACATCCTGCCGGGTTTCGTGGACATGCACGCCCACACCGGCGGCGCGGGCAAGGCGCCCCAGCCCGAGTACGCCTACAAGCTGTGGATGGGACACGGGATCACCACCTCGCGCGGGGTGGGCCACGGACCGATGATGTGGGCGTTGCAGGAGAAGGCCCTGGCCGCCCGCAACGAGATCGTGGCCCCGCGCATGTTCACCTACGCCCGCCCCGGCGAGGCCTGGGACCGCGGCCCGGTCGACTCCCCCGAAAAGGCGCGCGAATGGGTGCAGTGGGCCGCCCAGGTCGACGTGGACGGTGCGAAGATCGACGGCCTCAAGCTCGGCGCGATGGACCCCGACATCATGGCCGCCGTGATCGACGAGGGTAAGAAGCATGGCCTCGGCAGCGTCGCCCACCTCGGCCAGATGGGCGTGGTGCGCA
>VXOC01000105.1 GCA_009840215.1 Gemmatimonadota bacterium
GTCGTGGAGGGGCGGGGTGGCGAAAAGGGCGCTCAGGGCGACCAGGGCGAGGAGCGCGAGGGGGAGGCGGGGGACCCCGTCCCACCACACCGTCAGTGAACGCTTCATTTCACGGACCGGCGCCTCACCGCTCCCCGTGCCCGTGCGGGTCTGTCCAAGGAACGCCGGGCGGATGGATTCGGACCTTGCACCCCAGCGCGTCAAGTACAGCGAGCGCCTTGCCGACCCGGGCCGTCTCCTTCCCCCGCTCCAACTCGGAGAGAAAGCGCACGCCGACTCCCGCGGCCCCGGCCAACTGGTCCTGGCGCAGGCCTTGCTCGCGCCGAGCGGCGCGTATGGTTCTTCCCAACTCTTCGGTCGTCATCGGCAGTTTTCCCGATCAGGAGAATATGACGGTCGCGAACCTCCGCAAGTCCCGATTGTCCCGATCGGTAGTACGGTCGCATCGGACCGGGAGCGGTGGCCGGCGGTCCCCCGTCAACCCCTCACCGCACAAACGCGTGCGAGTATTTCACCATCACCACCCGTCCCGTCGACAGCGGCCGCCGCACCGCCCCGCCGCCCCGATCCGTGTCCAGCCCCTCGTTGTACACCACCCACAGATCCGTCCCTTCGCGGAAGTGATACCGGAGCCGCACGTTCACGCTGGTCTGGTCGATGGTGCTGTTGTACTGGGCGAAGGTGCTCATCGAAATGCGCGGGTTGAGCGCCGTGTTGAGCTTCAGGACCGCCAGTTGGGTGGTGGTGTTCACTGAATGGTGCGCAACCTGGGTCGGGAGGCTGATGCGATTGACCTCGTAGCCGGCTTCCACTTCCAGGTATTTGGAAACGGTCCAGGTGGGGCCCAGGGAAAAGCCGAGGCGGCTGCCGCCGTAGAAGGTCCCCGCCGACCCCTCGAATTCGCCCCGGAGCGCGGCGCTGCGGGGAAGCCTGAGCATGACGTTGGCCTCGTGGAACCAGTATTCGCCGGGCTGGACGATCAGATCCGCGACGCGAAACCGTGACCGCACGCTCTCGAAGCTCGACAGCGTCCCGATCGTCAAGTTCGACCCACCCTTGAAGTCGAACTCGAACTCGGGCCGGATCTCGCGCGATTCCGCCGTACCGTCATCCCTGCGGTTGTAGAGAGCCGTCTCCACGCTCACCGCCCTGGACCGCAGGGGCGAGTCGGCGTCCCGGTACTGCCGGTAACCCAGCTGCCCGGCCGCGTAGTTGAAGTCCCTGCGCAACTGGAAACCGAGTCCGGGCCGGTAGAGCGCGCCCACCCGGATCATCTCGCCGTAGTAGAAGAGCCCGTCGTCGCGCCGCCGCTCCAGACGGGCCCGCAACAGCCCCGATTCCCGCCCCGGCTCCTCGTCGGCGAACCGCTGCTGCCATTCGTCGAAGGTCTGCGCCCACTGCACCACGAGATACTCGTCGCCGAACAGCCGCAGCACCGCGTCCAGCCCGTACGCGGCGTTGGCGCCCGCGGGAGAGTCGCGGTCGTAGGTGTACGACCCCAGCCGTGTGGTCGCCATGGCACCCACCGAGGAATACGGGTTGAAGACCTGCTGCCTGAGGCGCAGCACGCTCATGGTCTCCGACGGGAAGTTGCCCCGGGCCGCGGTCTGCATGCTCAGGAAGCCGAAGTCGGTGCCGGCCAGCCGCCCGACCGCGCGCACGCCCCCGTAGATGCGTACCGGTTCGCCCTCGTCCAGGCCGATCCGGCGGCTGTGGAAGAGGCGGTTGAAGAACCCGCCCGTGTTGAAGTCGAAGGTCGATGCCCGCTCCTGGAAGAACTGGCGCTTCTCGGGGAAGAAGAGCGAGAAGCGGGTCAGGTTTATCTGCTGCTCGTCCGCCTCGACCTGCGCGAAGTCCGTATTGACGGTCACGTCCAGCGCGAGGTTGGAGGTGGGGGACCACTTGACGTCGAGGCCCGCCTCGGTGGTGGGGTCGCGTTCGCTGCGCCATTCGTCCCTGTTGCCGTCGGCGGAGGGCTCGCGCACCGGCGTGTGCTGGACTCCGCCCAGGGCGTAGGGGGTCACGTAGAGCGGGGTGGCCTGGCGCACGTCCCTCAGTACGACGCGCTGGGCCCGCGACGGGCGGGCGAAGCCGAGCCGGCCCGAGCTGGGGTCCATGGCCGGGTAGGTCTGCCGCTCGTTCTTGCGCGGGATCATGCGGTAGGTGATGAGCCCCATGGTGACCTCGCCGTCGACCGTCTGGAAACCGAGCGTCGAGAAGGGGATGCGGAATTCGGCGAACCAGCCGCGGTCGTCCTTCGTGGTGACCACGTCCCAGTGGGCGTTCCAGTCCCAGTTCATCGGCATGCCGCTCGTGAACTGCGCGTCGTTGGACACGGTGCGGTCCTGCCGGACGCCTTCGGGGTTGGTCACGAACCAGACCGCGGTCTCATAGTCGTTGTAGCTGTCGATGACCACGGCCAGGATGTCGTCGCCGCTGTAGCTGTCGCGGTAGAAGGTGCCGGTCCGGATCCGGCCGGGCTCGGAGTCGTACATGCGCCCGGACACGTAGAGGTAGCGGTCGTCGTGGGCGATCCTGACCTCGGTGGGCTCGGTGAGGGGGCCGCCGAAGGTCGGGGTGTACAGGGTCATGGGGAAGGGGGGGATCCGGTCCCAGGCGGTTTCGTCGACGATGCCGTCCAGTGTGATCGGGCCCGTGAGACGGGGGATGGTGACGGGGGTGGGGGTGTGGGT
>VXOC01000364.1 GCA_009840215.1 Gemmatimonadota bacterium
CCCCTCCCTCTTGTTTTTTTTTTCTTGGACTTCCTTCTTACCGTCTTACGTTTCGGTGGGGTGGGGTCGCCTTTGTGTATACCCACCCTCCCCCGACCCCGCCCACTCAACACTTCGGCCAACTGCTCCAGACTCTCCAGGTTATGCACCGCCCGATGCTCGTCCACCTCAGGCAGCAACGCCCGTATCCCCGCCGCCTTCGGCGCAAACGCCCGATACCGCAGCAACGGATTCAGCCAAACCAGACTCCGGCACGACTTCCTCAACCTGCGCGCCTGCAGCCGGATCCCCTCCCCGCCCTCCCGGTCCAGCCCGTCCGTCACCAGGAGCACAACCGCCCCCTGAGCCAGCAGCCGCCGCGACCAGTGCAGGTTGAAGGCATTCAGCGCCGCACCGATCCGGGTGCCGCCGTACCAGTCCTGCACCGTGGTGCCGACCCTGTCGAGCGCGCGGTCCACGTCGCGGTCGCGCAGCAACCGGGTGATGTTGGTGAGACGGGTCCCGAAGACGAAGGTGTGAACCCGGTCGGCGGCGTTGGTGAGCGCATGGAAGAAGTGGAGCAGGATGCGCGAGTACGCCTCCATCGAACCCGAGATGTCGCAGAGTGCGACGATGGTGGGCCGTCGGGTCTTTGGCGACTTCCGCTCCAGAGGGAGGGGGCATCCGCCGGTCCGAATGCTCGTCCGGAGCGTCCGCCGCATGTCGATGAAGCGTCCCCTCGGATCCGGCTCGTGGCGGCGGGTCAGGACTGGCCGGAGATCCAGCCGCAGCGACCGGATCGCCTCCTTCGCCTGCAGCACCTCGAGGGCGGTCATCTCCTCGAAGTCCTTGCTGCGCAGAACCTCGGTGGGCGAGAACGCCATGCGGATGGGGATCTCCTGGAGGGTTTCGCGGGGTGGTTCCACTCCGGGCCGGGAAGCCGTCTCGCCCTCGGGCGACAGCCGGGCCGGCGCTCGTGAGCGCGGTTTCTCGCGGGGGATCTGCGAGCGCGACAACAGCGTGGCCAGCGCCTCGTCCGCCCCGAACGGATCGCGCCAGAAAAGCCGGAAGGCGCTCTCGAAGATGTGCCGGTGCTCGCGCCGGGCGACGAGCGTACCGTGCAGGGCCCAGTAGAACTGTCGCTTCGCCGTCACGTCGATGGCCCCCAGCGCCCGCACCGCCGTGATCGTGTGGCCGGGGCCGACGGGCAGCCCGGCGGCACGCAGGAGGCGCACGAAATGGGCGACGTTTTCGGGGAGGCGGCCGGGTGGGGTGGCGGTGGTCATGGGCAACAGGATCCTCTGGATGCCCAGTGGACATTCGTACCTTTGAGTACGATATTGGAAGGGTGAACGGGGCGGAGTTCGTGAGGAGAGCCAGGCGCCACGGCAGGAAGGCGGGCGTAGACGTACGGTTCGACCCCAGTCGTGGAAAAGGAAGCCATGGGATGCTAGGCCGCCGACGGACCGTCGTCAAGCAAGGCGAACTGAAAACGGGCACCTTCCGGGCCATGTTGAAGCAGTTGGGAATCCGTGAGGAGGACTTCTGATGCGGTACGCCTATCCCTGCGCGCTGACTCCCGAGGAAGGCGGGGGCTACTCCGTGTCTTTTCCGGATGTCCCCGAAGCGCTGACCTGCGGCGAGGATCGGGACGAGGCCCTCGCGATGGCGGAGGACGCCCTGGCGGTGGCCCTCGGGGCTTACGTGCGATGTCGTGAAGACATCCCGGTGCCGGAACCTTTGTTACCCGGACAGGAAACTGTAGCGGTGCCGTTGATCGTCGCGGCCAAGCTTGCCCTCTACACCGCGATGCGCGAGCAGGGGATGACCAAGGTCGGCCTGGCGCGGGTGATGGGCCTGAGCGAGGGGGCGGTCCGAAAGCTGGTGAATCCGAACCACCGCTCACACATCAGGCAGGTCGAGAAGGCTCTCAGGAAAGTAGGCAGGCGACTGGTCGTCGAAGACGGCGTTGTGTAGTTCCGCCGCTGCCGGGCGACCGGGCGGAACCTGAGGGTCCGGATCAGGCCTCAATGCGGAACCAAACGTCGACCATCACCCTGCAGTTGGCCGAGTTGCCGTCCAGCAGCGGCCAGTGACCCGGGCCGCAGGCGTGCTTTCCGCCCACTCATGCCGTATCGTTGAACCAGCGGCGGACCAGCCCGCCGTGACGCGTGCCGTGGAGGGCCCAGGGGAATGCGACAGCGACGACGGAGTTTCAGCGCAGGTTCAAGGGGGAACGCGCGCGTACGGCTCTGCACGCCCGCATCCACGCTCATTTCGCTCACGTGCCTGACCCTGGCGCCACAGTTGGCGGAAGAGGCCGGCGCGCAAGTCATCCGAGGCGTGGTTGTGGATTCCGCGAGTCAGCTGCCGCTCAACGGCGTGCTCGTTCTGCTGACCGACAGTGCCCAGCGGGAGGTCCAGCGCTTCATGGTGGACTCGAACGGCGAATTCGAGTTCAGCGGCCTGGATGTGGGGTGGTATTCGGTACGGGCAGAGCGGATGGGGATGGCCGCGGACACACGCGAGCGTGTCGAGGTGGCTTCCGGTGACACGGTTTCGCTCAAGCTGGCGCTCCGGGAGCTATCCATCGCCGATCTTGTGCAGCAGGTGGGACAGGTCGTGGACCTCAGCGCCGACCGAACCCCGCCGGAGGGAGCGGGGGGGGGGGGGGGGGGGGGGGGGGGGGGGGGGGGGGGGGGGGGCGGGGG
>VXOC01000306.1 GCA_009840215.1 Gemmatimonadota bacterium
CGCCCACCCCCAGCAGCGCCTCTTCACCCCCGAGGTCGCCCTCGATGTCCGCAGCGTCTCCATCGCGGCCGTCACCGGCGACGGCCGCCGCGTCGCCGCGACCGTCCGCACGCGCCGCGACCGCACCGACGTCGACCACCAGCGCTACGGCGACCCCACGTACATCTCACCCACCACCTCGCAGTTGATGGTGATCGACACGCGTAGCGGGACCCGCACGTGGGTGCACGAGGACCCCGCGCAGCTCCGCGGGTTCGCGTGGTCGCCGGACGGGGAACGGTTGGCGTACTTCGCCGTGGAGGGCGCCGAATACCGGCTGAGGATCTTCGATGCGGGGACCGGGTCGGGCAGGGCCGTGACTTTGCAATCCGGGAAGCGGATCGCGTCGTCTTCGCCGCTGGTGTGGTCGCCCGACGGGGCGGAGGTGCTGGTGGGGCTCCGTCCCGACGGATGGGCCGGGGAGGCTCGCGCGGCCTTCGTCGCCCTGACCGAGGCGCCGGTCATCGTGCAGGATTCCCGCAACGATTTCCTGGCCTGGGACCGCGTGAGGAACATCGCCGCGAAGCAGATCACCGCGCTTGTTTCCCTCGAAAACGGCAGCGTGCGAGAGGTCCTGAGCGACGTGACGCCATCGGGGGCGCGCTTTTCGGCGGACGGGTCGTACATCACGTATTCGACGGCCACCCGTACGAAGACTTCGTACACCAGGCGGGACGGGACGGAGTACGAGCTGTTCCGGCTGACGCTCGCGGAGGGGAGCGAGCCCGAGTCGCTGCGGGACACCGGCGAGCAGCGGATGAACGTGACCTGGAACGAGGCGCGGGACGCCTTCGCATACGGTGAGCGGGGCTCCGTCTTCGTGCGGCGACTGGACGAGGACGAGGCTGTGGATGTGACGGCCGGCCATCGCGGGCCCGCGGACGAGGGCGGGGATGCGGAGGCGGGCACCGGCGACCCGGACGAAGCCGGCCCCGACTCCACCCGCATCCGATTCTCGGTCCAGCGCTGGAGCCCCTCCGGCGACCGGCTCCTGCTCAGCTCGCAGGACGCGTGGCACCTCCTCGACCTGGGCAGCGATGAACTGCGCACCCTGCTCGAACTCGAGGAAGACGACGACCTCCGCCCCCGCCGCCAGATCCAGCGATGGAGCGACGACGGCCGCCACCTCTACTTCAGCTACGCCGCCCGCGACCGCTGGCAGCGCGGTCTCAAGCGCCTCGACACCGCCAGCGGCGACATCGAGACCTTGTTCCTCGACGACAACCTCTATCGCTCCTGGAACATCTCCGACGACGGCGGCACCCTCGTCTACACCATGTCCGACGGCGACCGCCCCAACGAGATCTGGACCACCGCCACCGACCCGCTCGCGCCCCGGCGGCTCACCACCTCCAACCCGCAACTCGAAGACGTCGCGCTGACCCGTAGCGAGCTCGTCGAGTACCTGGACGTGGACGGTAATACACTTTACGGCATTCTGTATTATCCCGTCGGCTACGAGCCCGGGCGGCAGTATCCGCTCGTGGCCGAGATCTACGAGCAGTACTTCGACAACGGCTTCAACGAGAACATGAACCTGATCACCGCGCAGGGGTGGTTCGGGTTCCGGCCGTCGGTGCGCTTCGAGGAGGGCTTCCCCGGCGAGGCGTGGCTGAAGGCCGTCCCCAACGCGATCAACAGGATCATCGAGCGGGGGCTCGTCGACCCGGAGCGGGTGGGCGTCTACGGGCAGAGCTACGGCGGCTACGCGACCAACCTGCTGATCACGCAGACCGACCGCTTCGCCGCGGCCGCGAACGTCTCCGGCAAGGTCAACATCATCTCCTTCCTGGGCGACTCTCCGAAGATCACGACGCGCAACTACGCGGCCGCCGAGGTCGGGCAGGACCGGATCGGCGCGACGCTCTGGGAGCAGCCGCACAAGTACATCGAGCACTCGGCGGTGATGTTCGCCGACCGCATCGAGACGCCGCTGCTGATGCTCTCGGGCGAGGGGGACTGGAACGTCCCCGCAACGAACCAGCGCGAGATGTACTACGCGCTGAGGCGGCTGGGGAAGGAGGTCGTGTGGGTGCACTACACGGCGGGGGGGCACGGGGCGGGGCGCGCGAGCACGGCGGCCGATTTCGTGGACCACTGGCGGCGAATGTCCGACTGGTTCGCGGAGCACTTCGACGAGGAGGGGGAGAAGGCGGTGTCGGACGCGGGGTTATAGATTCCCTGGGAGATCTTCCACATGGAGATGAGCCGGATGCCGGCGGATGGAGACGACGATGGCGACGCCTGACCTGATCGGGACTTGCCTGTGGTTCGAGGACCGCGCAGTCGAGGCGGCGGATTTCTACGTTTCGCTCTTTCCCGATTCCCGGATCGTGAATGTCTCGACGGTGGGCGCGGGTCCGGCCAAGGGGAACGCGCTCGTGGTCTTCGAGCTGGCCGGGCGGACCTTCCAGGGGATCGACGGAGGACCGATGTTCAAGTTCACCCCCGCGATCTCCTTCGTGGTGAACTGCGAGTCCCAGGAGGAGATCGACAGGTATTGGGACGCGCTTTCGGACGGTGGGCGGGAGGGGTTCTGCGGCTGGCTGGACGATCGCTTCGGCGTGTCGTGGCAGGTAGTCCCCGCGGCGATGGGCGAGCTGATGAGCGCCGACCCCCGGCGGGTGATGGAGAAACTGCTTACGATGGGGAAGATCGACATCAAGGCACTGCGGGAAGCCGGTTCACAGGCCTGATGCACAGGAGACGGCACGGAGATATGACGTGTTGATGACGATATGCGGCAGAGGGCGGGCGGGCCTGAGGCTCGTGAGCGTGCTCGTGGCGCTCTCGCTCGCGCCGTCCGTCACCCCGGCGTTGCCGGGTCTGGGGTGCCCCCACCACGCCGGCATCGGCACCCACGGCTCGCATGGCGCCAGCGACGGCGAGGCGGGTCGGGACCACCACGGCCACCACTCGCAAACGCATTCGCCCGCGCAGACCCCCAACACCGAGCCAACTCCCGCACCACCTCCACCCTGCGACTGCATCGGCAAGTGTCCCACCTCTGCCGGTCCGGCTTCGCACACCGTCCCCCAACCTCACCCTCTCGCGGCGGCCCACCGGCCCGTGGCGCCAGACCCCGGGGTCGCGACACACCCGGCGCCCTCCCGCGTTCCCTACGCCCTTCCCTTCGCGAACGCTCCTCCTCTTTGCTGAATCCCGCCTGGACAGACCTCGAAGCCCCGGCTTCGAACGGATTCATTTCGCACAAGAGGAATAAGCAAATGCTTGCAAACATATGTTCCTGCCTGCGGGCAGGACCCGCCACCCTTGCGGCCCAGTGCCGGAGGGCCACCCTGCCCTTCACAACAGCCCTCTGCCTGCTCACCACCCTGAGTCTCACCCCGTCCCCCCTCCACGCCCAGTACGAGTGGACCGCGTCGCGTCCCGACGGACACGCGCCCATCGGTGTGATGGGCGAGCACACGCACGAACGCGGCGAGTGGATGCTCTCGTACCGCTTCATGCGCATGCGGATGGACGGCAACCGCAACGGGACCGAGCGGCTGGAGACGAGCGACGTGCACCGCGACTTCATGGTCGCCCCCCTGGACATGACCATGACGATGCACATGGCGGGCATCATGTACGCCCCCGGTGACAGGCTCACCCTGATGCTGATGGCCAACTGGATCGACCAGTCCATGAACCACGAGACCCGGCCGGGAGGCATGTTCGAGGCCGCGTCGTCGGGCGTTGGCGACGCCGGCATCTCGGCCCTCATCGGGCTGAAGCAGACCGGCTCGGTCCGGGCCCACCTCAACGCCGGCGTGTCGCTACCGGTCGGTTCGATCGAGGAGACCGGGGTCAACCCGATGAGCATGGGCCGCGAGGTGCAGATGCCCTACCCCATGCAGCTCGGGTCGGGCACCTGGGACATCAAGCCCGGCATCACCATCCTCGGCATGAGCGAGCGCACCTCCTGGGGCCTCCAGGGAATGGGCACCCTGCGCATGGGCGCGAACAGCCGGGGTTACACGCTCGGCAACGTGACCGAGGGAACCGCCTGGTTTGCGGTGAAGGCCGCCGACCGGCTGAGTCTCTCGGCGCGCGCTCTGTTCAGGAGCTGGGGGGACTACTCGGGCCACGACGAAGCCTACGGTCATCCGATGATGGTTCCCACGATTCGTGAAGAACTGCGCGGCGGCACGCGGATCGACATTCCGCTGGGATTGAACGTGTACTTTCCCGGCGGCGCACTGCAGGGACACCGCATCGCGGCCGAATTCCACCTGCCGGTCCACCAGTCGCTCAACGGGCCCCAACTCGAAACCGACTGGTTGCTGACGCTGGGCTGGCAGAATTCGTTCGATCCGATCGGCCACCACTGCGGCCGCCCGGGCCGTCGGGCCGGCGCCTTCATACCGGGGGGGGGCGCTGCCCGACGGTCTTGCGGTCCGGGCTGGCGATGCTCGCAATCGGCGCCAACACGCCCATTGCGGAGTGTCACACCCGGCCATATCTTTTCCCCTTGAAAACCCACCGCAACAAGGAGGAAAGATGCGGGACAACGTCAGGCTGTTAACCAACCTGCTCACCCCGGGAGCCCTTGGAAAAAGCCCTCACGGCATTGGACCGCGCGGGTCATTCCACCGACTCCAGGCCGCTCTCCGGATCGGCACTTCCCTGGCGCTCGCGCTGCTGGTGTCTGCCCAGACGGTGACCGCCCAGAGCCTCAGAATGCCGACCACGCTCCGGTACGGCTCCGGGCTGCTCGACATCCCTGTGGCATCCGTGCTCGCCCACGGGGCTCTTTCTTTCTCGTATTCGGGGTTCAAGGTGTCCACCGACCAAACCATCCTGCTTGATCGAATGGGCAGGGAGGCCGGGACCAAGGAGGGCTTCGACAAGTGGCTTTCCGACGGCGCACTCGCGATCGGATTGTTCAACCGCGTCGAACTCGGGGCCAGCATCCAGCACTTCGACGGCGAGGAGAACGGGGGCAACATGTTGGGCGGCTTCGCCCGTGTCTCGCTCCTGCCCGCTTCCATGCAGCGCTTCGCCCTCGCGGCGGGGGCCCGGTACGTGACATCTCCGGACTACGGGGCCGGCTTCCCGGAGGTCCAGCCGGGACGTCTCGGCCACCCCGACTACCGGGTGTTGACGATGCCCGCCGGCGGTGATGAATTCAGCGGCAACCTATCCCCCTACGTGGTCGCCACGGCCACACCCGTCAGTACGGGATCGGTCGACATGACGCTCACCGCGGGCTGGGGAATGGGCCTCTTCTCGGCGGGTGGCGACCTCGACTTTTACAGCGCGGGGGGCTCGGGCGGCCTCTTCGGTGGTGCCGGCCTCCACTTTGCATTGGGCGGCGGCCGGCTCATGCACCTGATGACCGAGTACAACGGCTTCGAGGTCAACGCCGGCTTGCAGGTGGATCTCGGCAACTTCATGGTCGGGGCCTTCTCGCACGGACTGAACGCCGACGGTCATTCCACCTATCGTTCGCGCAAGTTCGGGTTGCAGGCGGCGATCTCCTTCCCGAACAAGCAGGAGACGGTGATGAGCGGCGACACCACGGTCGCGGCGGACACCTCGGTCGTCCGCCACACGGTGGTCACCGCGGACACCTCGGTCACGGATGTTCCCTTCCCCGACTCCGACCGGGCCACGCTCCAGGAGATGATCCTCTTCGCATTCGACCGGTCGGGAATCACCGAGGAGGCGGCCGCCGCGCTGCAGGCCAAGGTGAGTATCCTGCGGGCCGACCGGAGCATCACACTGAACATCGACGGCCACGCCGACGAGCGGGGCGACGACGGGTACAATGTCAGACTGGGACAGCGGCGCGCCGACGCGGTGCTGGAGGTCTTCACCGGCGCCGGCCTGAGCGCGGGCCGTTTCACGGTGGCATCGCGTGGCGAGGAGATGCCGCTGGATCCGCGCCCCACCCCGATCCGTTCCCAGTCGCGCAACCGCCGGGTCGAGTTCAGCGTGACCGGCTATGCCGAGCGCGCCGATACCAACATCACCACGATCCGCACGACCATCGCTACCACTACGATCACGCATACGCACACCTTCACGGAGACGGAGACGGTCCTGACCACGCGTCTGCTCGGCGCGACGGACACGGTGAGCTCCGAGACCCGTACGGTGGGTACCCGGACCGACACGATCAGCGTCACGACCGACACGGTGGACGTGCAGCGGGGTGACGACGGCGCCGGGGCCGGTGCATTCGGTCTGGAGGCGGGAAGCGACGTCAAGGTGGAAGCCGGCCAGCCGCGCAGGGCCCGAGGCCCGCTGCACCGGACCCGCAACTGGTTCCGGAACGCCATGCGGTAGGCAGGGCGACGACGAGAGGGACAATGGACACAGAGGGGCGCCGCAGTCCTGCGCGGGGATGCGTCGCCGCGCAAACAGCCGGAGGGATTCGTGCCACGGTCCGTTAGAGCGTTGCGGTTCCCGAGCAGTTGCGCCGCCGCCGCGCTGATCCTGGCGGCGGCGGTCCAGCCTGTCGCCGGACAGGAGTTCCGTATGCCGAGTTCGCTTCGGTACGGATCGGGGCTGCTGGACATTCCCGTCGCATCGGTGTTGCCCCACCTGGCCATTGTGGGTTCCTACTCCGGCTTCAATCTCTCGGTCAATCGGGTTGTCGTCCTCGACCGGGCGGGAAGAGAGGTCGACAGAGGGAACCGCTTCGACAAATGGAACTCCGACGGGTCCCTCACGTTCGGCTTCTTCGACCGGATCGAGGTGGGCGCGACCATCCAGCACTACGACTCGGAAGAAGACGGGGGCAACATGCTCGGCGGCTTCGCCCGCGCGTCCCTGCTGCCGGCTTCCATCGACCGGATCGGCCTCGCCGTGGGGGCGCGATACGTCTCGTCCCCTTCCTACGGCACCATCCATGAGCTGGATCTGCAGCCGGGGCGCCTCGGACATCCCGACTACCGGCTGGTCAGGAGTGCCGGGGCCTACCCCGAGGACTTCGACACCAACCTGAGCCCGTACGTGGTGGCGACGGCGCACGCCGTGCGCACCGGGAACGCCGACATGACCCTCACCGCGGGTTGGGGCACGGGCATGTTCAAGGCGGGCAGCGACCGCGACTTCTACGCCGATGCGGCCTTCGACGGTTTGTTCGGGGGCGTGGCCCTGCACCGCGGCCTGGGTGCGGGCCGCGTGCTCCACGCCATGGCGGAGTTCAACGGGTTCGATGTCAACGCAGGGGTGCAGGTCGACGCGGGAGGGATTCGGGTCGGGGCCTTCGCGCTGGGGGTGCTGTACGACGACCACTCGACCTACCGGTCCCGGAAGTTCGGGATCCTGGGCTCGGTGGCGTTCTGTGGCGCCCAACGCAAACTCTGCGCCGGGCGGACGAGGCCGGAGCCTCCGCCTCCGCCACCGTCGGGGCCCACCGCCGAGGAACTGGAGAGAATGCGCCAGGATTCGATCGCCCGTGCCCGTGCCGAAGAGGAGCGCCGGCTGGACGCCGAGCGCGAGCGGGCCGAGCGTGAGCGGGCGCGGCGCGCTGCGGAGGAACGAGGGACACTCGAGGAGAGGGTCTTCTTCGACTACGACGAGTCCGCGATTCGGGAGGATGCCGCGGCCACACTGCGCAGGAAGGTCGAAATCCTGCTGGCGCGGCCCGGCGTGGAGCTGCGCATCGAGGCGCACGCCGACGAGAGGGGTTCCGAGGAATACAATCTGGATCTCGGCCAGCGGCGGGGCGACGCGGTCCTCGCCTTTCTCGTCGAAGCGGGACTCGATGCGAGCCGCTTCGCCGTCAGATCGCACGGCGAAGCAAACCCGCTGGTGCAGGGGGCAACCGAGGAGGCCTGGGCGCGGAACCGGCGGGTGGAATTCATCATCACCGCCGGACTGGACGATCTGGGGCGCGAGCGCCCGCGATAGCAGCATCCGTGTAGGCACCGGAAGCGGGGGCCAGCGGCACCGACAGCAGCGCCACGGCTCCCCTGGGCTCGCGGTTGCGCAGGACGATCCGGCCTCCGTGCCCTTCGGCGATCTCCCTGCAGAGCGCAAGGCCAATGCCGGAGCCGCCCGGCTTCGTGGTGAAGAAGGGGACGAAGAGGTTGTTCTGATCCTCGAGCCCGGGCCCTTCGTCCTCGACGAGCAGCTCGAGCGTCTCACCGTCGCGGATCCGCCATCGCACCTTCACGCCACCACCGGATTCGAGGGAGGCGTCAACCGCGTTTCGCACCAGATTGATCAGTAGCTGGTCGAACTGATCCGCGTCCGCCATGATTCGGGCCGGCGGGCCTTCCCTGACCTCCACGGGCAGGCGGGTCTCCAACGCGGCGTTTCTGCGGACCAGCGACTCGACAGGGGTCGGGACCAGCACCGGCGCCGGCAGCCTGGTCAGCTGCGCATACGCCGCCATGAAGCGGCTCAGCGATGCAGCCCGGCCGGCGATCACCTTGAGCCCCCCTGCCAGTTCGCTCTCCAGGTCCTGATGCGCCGGCTTGCGCCGCATGAGCGTGCGCAGGCTGCCGGCGATGGACTTGATCGGCGCGAGACTGTTGTTGATCTCGTGGCTGAGCACCCGGATGATCCGCTTCCACGCCTGGCGTTCCTCCTCCCGCAGCGCCCGGGCCAGATCGGAAAGCACGAGAAGCCTGAGCGGGGCGCCGTCCTGGCGAATCGTGGTCCGCCTCAGCTCCCAGCGTCCGCGACCTCCGGGCAGACGCACCTCGAGGGTGCGCGGCGCGGGGCCGGAAAGGGCTTCGGCGAGTTGGAGCCTGGCGGCCTGCATGCCCATGACATCGGCGGCGGGCTTGCCCAACAGCCGCTCCCCGGCGCGGTTCAGCAGGCGAAGTTCCCCGTTCGCGTCGAAGGCGAAGACCGCGACATCGATCTCCTCCAGGACCCTCCTCAGAAGGGCCGTCGCCTCGACCGCGCCGAGCCGCTGCTCGCGAAGGATGGTCTTCAGTTGATTCGTCTCGTGGAAGGCCGCGGCCAGAGGGCCGTTCTGCCTTCCGCTCACCCGGGTGCGCAGGGAAAAGTCCCCCACCCTCAATCCCGACAGGACCGTGGCGAGCGCGCGGATGGGCTTCACCAGCTGCGCCCTCAACACCACGGTCAGAGATACCCAGAGGACGAGCAGGATTGTGGTGGTCAACCAGCGGGCGCCGGAGCCGAGGCCTCCGGTCCACAACAGGTACATGGCCAGCGCGAACGCAGGCAGTCCCGCCAGAAGGGACAGCACGACGATCTGCCGATCGAACTCGAGGCGGCGCCAGGGACCGGCTGCCCTTGGCGGGCGCGGAACGGTGGGTGATCCGGGTGCATTCCCGGCGGAAGACCCGCCCGTTCCGTGACTCACGGATTCGTCCTGATCCGGTGGCGCTCGATCCGGCGGTAGAGCGCACTGCGGCTGAGGCCAAGCTTGCCCGCCGCCCGGCTGACATTGCCCCCGAATTGCGCCAGCGCCCGCTTGATGAGGACCCGTTCGACCTCGGCGAGGGTCATTTCCTCGAAGGCCCGCTGTCCCGCGGGCGTCCTGCGCAACCCCAGATGCTCGACCCCGATCTCCGGCCCCTGCGCAAGGACCACCGCGCGCTCCACCGACTGAAGCAGTTCGCGAACGTTGCCCGGCCAGGGATGGCGCAGGAGGGCGCGCGACGCATCCGGCGAGAAGAACATTTCCGGGCGCCGGTAACGGGTGGCATGACGCTTCAGGAAGTGGGCCGCGAGGACCGGAATGTCCTCTCTGCGGTCGCGCAGGGGGGGCAGGGCGATCTCCACGGTGTTCAGACGATAGAGGAGGTCCTCCCGAAAACGGCCCCTGGCCACCGCCTTGTCGAGTTTGGCGTTGGTGGCCGAGAGCACGCGGACATCGCAGTGTCGAACCACGGACGACCCCACGCGCCGGATCTCGCCGGTTTCGAGAACCCGCAGCAGGTTGGCCTGCACTCCGAGGCTCGCGTTCGCGATTTCGTCCAGGAAGAGCGTGCCGCGGTGGGCGAGTTCAAAGCAGCCTATGCGGTCCTTGTGGGCATCGGTAAAGGCCCCCTTCACGTGGCCGAAGAGTTCGCTCTCAAAAACGCCCTGGGCAAAGCCGCCCATGTTGACGGTGACGAGAGGCGCATCGCGCCGGCCGGACGCGGCGTGAACCCACCGCGCGGCCACCTCCTTTCCCGTGCCGTGTTCGCCCGTGAGCAGGATGTTGGCGTCCGACGGCGCGGCCCGTCCCATCATTTTCAGCACCGGCTCCATCGCGGGCGAGTCGGCGATAAGCGGGGGAAGGCCGTGTTGGCCGCGCCGAAGCCGCCGATTCTCCGTTTCCAGCTTCTGTGAGCGCCGCAGCGCCCGTCCGAACTCGATCTGCGTTTCGAGCGTCGCGAGCAGCCGGTTGTTGTCCCACGGCTTCTCGATGTAGTCCCGGGCACCGCGCTGCATTGCGTTGACCGCCCCTTCGACGCTGCCCCAGGCCGTCATGACCACCACCGGCAGTGTCGAGTCGAGGTCGCACAGCTTCGTCAGCAGGTCCAGGCCCTCCCGCCCGGAGGTGGTGTCGCGCGTGTAGTTCAGGTCGATGAGGGCGGCGGCGAACTCGCCCGCTCCGGCGCGGGCCAACACCTCCCGGGGACTGGCCGCGGTCTCGATTCCGAAGCCGGCGGACACGAGCAGCAGGCGCAGCGCTTCGACGACATCGGGCTGGTCGTCGGCGATCAGGACACGGGGACGCATGGATCGGTCGGGCTGGCGGAGTGGTGCGGCCTGAGCGGCGAGCGGTCAGAAGAAGACCGGTTCCCGGTAGGCTCCGAAGACCTCCTCCATGGCCGCCCGGATCTCGTACAGGGTACAGTACGACCGGGCGCACTCGAGGATGTGCGGCACGGTGTTCTCACCTCCGGCCGCCGCCGTCTTCAGGCTGTGGAGGGCCGCACGGGCCCGTGCTTCGTCACGCTCGGCGCGCAGGCGGGCCAGTCGCTCACGCTGCCGCGCCTCGGCGCCGGGATCGATCTGCAGCGTCTCGATCTCGATCCCGTCCGAGCCCTCGACGAACTCGTTCACGCCGACGACGGTACGCACCCCGGCCTCGATCTCGGCCTGCTGCGTCGCCGCCGAATTCGCGATTTCCCTCTGGAACCACCCGTTCTCGATTCCCGGCACCACCCCCCCTTCATCGTCGATGCGGGCGAAGATCTCCTCCGCCTCGGCCTCGAGCCGGTCGGTCAAGGCTTCCACGTAGTATGAGCCTGCCAACGGATCAATGGTGTTGGCCACGCCGCTCTCGTGGGCCAGGATCTGCTGCGTTCTGAGTGCGACCGTCACGGCCTTCTCGGTCGGCAGCGCCAACGTCTCGTCCATCGAGTTGGTGTGAAGCGACTGAGTCCCGCCCAGCACGGCGGCGAGCGCCTGGTAGGCGACCCGCACGATGTTGTTCTCGGGCTGCTGCGCGGTCAGCGTCACCCCCGCGGTCTGGGCGTGCGTTCGCAGGCGCCAGGACTGCGGCTTGACGGCCCCGAATTCGTCCCGCATGCGGCGGGCCCAGATGCGCCGCGCGGCCCTGAACTTGGCCACCTCTTCGAAGAAGTCGTTGTGGACGTCGAAGAAGAAGGAGAGCCGCGGCGCGAAGGTGTCCACGTCGAGACCGCGCTCGATGCCCCGGCGCACGTAGTCGAACCCGTTGGCAAGGGTGAAGGCCAGCTCCTGGCCCGCGGTTGCGCCGGCTTCCCGGATATGATAGCCAGAGATCGAAATGGGATTGTACTTCGGCGCGCTTGTGCTGCACCACTCGAACATGTCCAGGATGAGCCGGAGCGCGGGCTCGGGCGGGAACACCCAGGCGTGCTGTGCCTGGTACTCCTTGAGGATGTCGTTCTGCACCGTTCCGCGCAGCTTCCCGGGCGAGATGCCCTGCCGCTCGGCCGCGGCCACGTAGAAGCAGAAGAGGATGATGGCGGGCCCGTTGATCGTCATCGAGACCGACACCTGGTCCAGGGGGATGTCCCGGAAGAGCGTCTCCATGTCGGCGAGCGACGAGATCGCCACACCGCAGACCCCCACTTCGCCCAGCGACCGCGGATGGTCGCCGTCGTACCCCATGAGCGTGGGGAAGTCGAATGCGACCGAGAGGCCGGTCTGTCCCTTGTCGAGCAGGTACTTGTAGCGCCGGTTCGTTTCCTCGGCGGTGGCGAAGCCCGCGAACTGCCGCATCGTCCACAGCCGGGTGCGGTACATGGTGGCGTACGGCCCGCGCGTGAAGGGGAAGCCGCCGGGTACGCCGAGCTTCTCCAGGTAGCTGCCCGTGGCGTGGTTCGGCGTGTAGAGCGGCTCGACCTCGTTTCCGGAGACGGTCGTGAAGAAGGGCAGACGCCGCGGGAGCGCCTCACTGGTGGCCTCCCAGGCGGCGAGTTCCGCGTGCAGCCGTTCGATCTCGCGCTGGCGCTCCTCGATCTCGGCCAGCACGGCGGCGCGGTCGCGTGACCTGTCTTCCGTGGTTGACGTGTTTTCTATGGTTGACATGTCCTGGCCCTCGCCTCGCGGGCTGTGCAGGAATCCTGCCTTCGCATCCTGCTCGATGCGCAGGGGATTCGCCCACCGGCCGCTAAGTCCCGGTTTCCGGATCCTTTCTCAATATGGCGGGAATCACCGCTTCGGCCACCCCGTAGGCCGTCTCGCGGCCGGACGCGACTTCGGCCACCCAGCGCGAAAGATCAGGGTGACGTTCGAGAAACTCCCCTGCCCTGCGCCGCAGACGGCCCTCGATCACGTCGTGGATCCGCCGCCGGGCCCGCAGCCGGCGACGTTTCTCCAGCGCTCCCGACACGGTGAGATAGTGTTGATGGGCACGAAAATGTTCCAGGAAGTCGTCGAAGCCCTCTCCGCGCCCGGCCGAGGTCTTGAATACGGGGATGTTCCAGTGGGGGGAGGGGGACGGGGTGGGCGGATGCGGCGGAGAGGGGTCCGGATCCGCGGCAGGGCCGGTTTGCGCCGCGGCGCTCGAGAGGTCCACGCCGTGGTGGGCCGGCACATCGTGGCCACCGTGACCGGTCCTGAGCAGGAGTGCCTGCCGGATGGCCCTCACCATCCGGTCCGCGCCGATCCGGTCGGACTTGTTGACCACGAACAGGTCGGCGATCTCCATGAGGCCGGCCTTCATGGCCTGGATGCCGTCACCCGACTCGGGCACCAGCACCACCGCGACCGAGTCGGCGGTAGAGGCGATTTCAAGCTCGGTCTGCCCGACCCCGACCGTCTCGATGAGGATGTTGGGGAAGCCGAACGCGTCCAGCAGATCGATGACCTCGCGGGTCGTTGCGGCCAGTCCCCCGAGCGACCCGCGCGTCGCCATCGACCGGATGAATATCCCCGGATCGGTGGTCAGGTCGTTCATCCGGATGCGGTCCCCCAGGAGCGCTCCCCCGGAGAAGGGGGATGTGGGATCGACGGCGACGATCGCAACCTCCTCCCCGCCCTCCCGCATGAGATTGGCCAGCCCCGCGATCAGGCTCGATTTTCCCGCGCCGGGGGGGCCTGTCACTCCCAGCCGAGAGGCCTGCGGCCGCGCCAGCAGCAACCGCCGGAGGAGCGCGGCGACACCCGGCCGCCCCCCCTCCACCATCGAAATGGCCCGGGCAAGCGCCGGCCGCTTTCCGGCGCGGAAGTCCTCCACCAGACGCTCTCGTCCCGTGGCACCCTTCGACGTGCCCGGATCGGTGCGCTCCGCCGGTTCACGAAGTAATGCAGACATTACAATATGTAAAGTATAGTATACACATAGCCTCTCCAAGGCTTCGCTAGAAGAGCAACCCCCTCGCCAGGCTCAGCACCATGATGAACCCCACCAGGTCGGTCAGCGTGTGGACGAAGACCGACGACGCTACGGCGGGATCGGCGCCCAGCCGCTTGAGCACGGTGGGGATCAGCGCCCCGGCGAAACCCGCAACCACGATGTTCGCCCACATGGCCAGCAGGACGACGACCCCGATGCGCAGGCCGTCCTCGGGCACATACACATAGGCGAAGAGCGCGAATACGACACCCAGCACGAGACCGTTCAGCAGACCCACCAGAACCTCCTTCCCCACAACCTGGAAGCGGCCCCCGGGCAACTCGTCCCCCACGGCGATGCGGCGGATGGTCACAGCCAGGGCCTGGGTCCCCGTGTTCCCGCCCAGTGCCGCGATCACCGGCATCAGGAAGGCGAGGAAGGTGAGCTGACTGATCACTTCCTCGAACTTGAGGATCACCGATGCGGCCACCCCCGCCGTCACGAGGTTGAGCACCAGCCACGGCAGCCGCGATCGCACCGAATCGACCCAGCCACCCTTCAGCTCCTCCTCGTCGGACACGCCGGCGAGCCTGAGGATGTCCTCCGTCGTTTCGGCCTCGATCACGTCGATCACGTCGTCGAAGGTGATGCGGCCCAGCAACGACCCTTCGTCGTTCACGACAGGGATGTTGACCAGGTTGTAGCGCCCCATCACCCGCCCCACCTCCTCCTGGTCCGTGTCGGGAAGCACGGTGGCGGGCACGGGAACCACCAGCGACTGCACCGGGTCGCCCGGGTCGGCCAGGATGAGGTCGTCCAGGGGCACGGTGCCCTCAAGGAGACCCCGCCGGCCGACCACGAAGACCGTGTAGAACTCCTCCACCTCGCGCCCCTTTTCGCGGATCTCGGCGATGGCCTCGGCGGCGGTCGCGGTGGTGGAGACCGACACCAGCGAGGTGGTCATGAGTCCGCCGGCCGTCTCCTCGCCGTAGCGCAGGAGCTCGCGGATCTCCCCGGCTTCCTCGGAGGGCAGCGCGGCCAGCATTCGGTCGCGGTCGCCGGGATCGAGTTCCCCGAGCAGGTCCGCCGCATCGTCGTCGGCCAGCTCCTGGAGCAATGCCGCCCCGCGCCGGGCGCCGAGTTCGGTCAGGAGCTCCGCCCGGTCCTCATCCTCCTCCATCTCGGCCAGAGTCTCCGAGGCAACCTCGGTCGGTAGCGCCTTGAGCACTTCCAGCCGCTGGTCCTCGGAGGGCACCGAGGCGAGGAGGTCCGCGATGTCCGAGGGGTGCATCTCGCCGACCAGCGCGGGAAGCCGGGTCAGTTCGCCGCGGGCGACGAGATCGAGCAGCTCCTCCAGTGCGGCCCGGCTGGCCACGACGGGAGGCGCTTCGGTGCTCACGATCCCTCTCCGGCAACCTGGACGGAGCGCGCCGCCATGTCCGGCTCGTTCATCAGCCCGCGGAGCACGTCCTCCTGTACGCGGTACATTTCGCAGCTGTCGCGCCCGGGCCCCTCCGGGTGATCGTATCCCAGTACATGAAGGGCGCCGTGTACCGCGAGACGGGCCAGTTCCCTGTCTGCTTCGGCGCCGGCATCGGCGGCCTGGCGCAGGGCCTGTGCATATCCGATGTACACGTCACCCAGCGGGTCCTCGCCCTCCTCGTGCAACGCGAAGGACAGCACGTCGGTCGCTTCGGGCGATCCCAGGTAGCGTCCATGCAGCTCCGCGATCTCCGCGTCGCCCAGGAAGGTGACCGACAGCTCGGCGCGGGACACGCCCTCGTGCCGCAGGGTCGCGCGAATGGCACCCTCGACAAGGGCTCGGGGGACGCGCGTGCCGTCCGGCGCGTTGACGTGAACCGTGATCAACGTCCGTCTCCCTGCTGCGCACCGTCGCCGCGGCCGCCCGGTCCGCCCTCCTTCGCCCCGTCCTCTCCCGTCGTGAGGTCCTGCGTCTCCGGATAGCTGATGCGCCGGTGGTAGCTGCCGCTAAGGAAGCGCAGAAACCGCCGCTTGAGCACCGTGATGTCCTGGAAGGTCAGGGTGCAGTCGTCCAGTTGGCCGTCCCGGGCCTTGGCCGCGAAGATCCCGTCAATGAGTTCGCGCAGCCGCTCTTCGGTGGGGTCCGCCAGCACGCGGGCGGCAGACTCGGTCGAGTCGGCCAGCATGGCGATCGCGGTCTCCCGGCTGCGGGGGCGGGGCCCCGGGTAACGGAAGAGCTGCGGATCGGGCGACTCGGCGCCTTCGCGTTCCGACTGCTCGCGGGCGCGCCGCAGGAAGAAGCTGATGGTCTGGTCGCCGTGGTGCTCCCGGATGAAGTCGAGCAGCACCTCCGGCACCCGTTCGCGCCGCGCGAGCCTGACCCCGTCGGTCACATGACTGCGCACAACGGCCGCGGACTCCAGCGGAGTGAGCCGGTCGTGCGGATTGCCGCCCTGCTGGTTCTCGATGAAGTGCCCCGGACGCTCGATCTTGCCGACATCGTGGTAGTAGACGCCGGCACGGCAGAGCAGCGCGTTGGCCCCGATGGCCGCGGCCCCGGCCTCTGCCAGGTTGGCCGCCTGAATCGTGTGGGCGAAGGTGCCCGGCGCCTCGACGGCCATCCGGCGCAGGAGGGGGCGATTGGCGTCCGCCCAGCCGATCAGGGTCTGTTCCGTCGTGATCCCGGTCACCCACTCGAAGACGGGGACGAATCCGATCGCCATGAACGCCCCGGCGATGGTGCTGCCCAGCGCCCAGCCCAGTGTGACCCAGAAAGTGAAGTCCGCGCCCCTGAGCAGAAAGCCCAGGATCACCACGGCGAACGAAGCCGCGGTTATCGCGACGAAGATCCAGGTCTGGGCCAGCCGGCGGAAGGTGCGCACCGACAGCGCCGCCGCGGACCCGCCGACCAGGAGAATGACGAACGCCTGCACCGCCTCGAAGGGCTCCTGAACCACCGTGAGCGAACACACGACCAGGGTGGCTAGCAGAGCCAGCCGGCCACCCCAGAGGATCGAAAGCGAGACGGCGACGAAGACGATGGGCATGGCGGCCGAGGGCACCTCCAGTCCCGTCACCAGGAGGCCCGACAGGAAGTAGATGGCGAAGATCCCCACGATGACCGAGACCGCGCGGAACGAACGGTAGATTTCGGGCCGGAAAAAGAAGAGAAGCACCCCGAAGACGGCCAACAGCAGGACGTTCAGCACGAGCCCGCCCAGGTTTCCCACGACGTTGGAGCTGTCCACGCTGATCCCGCCGGCCCGCAGACGGTCGCGGTAGGCGTCCAGCTTGCGCAGCTCGGCTTCCCCCACCTGCTGGTTCGCGCGCACGATGGCCTCGCCCTCGAGTACCCGGGCCTCCACGATCTGGACGGCATTGCGCGCCATCGCCCGGTCGAGTTCGGTGCGTTGCGTATCAGGCACGAGACTCGGGGCCAGGTAGCGCGCGAGGATCACACGGAGCAGTCCGGTCTCCGCCCCTGGTTCCCGCCCCGCGAGGGCGCGCTCGTAGAACTCACGACCCGACAGCACGGAGGTCCGGGCCACCACCGTGGCCGATCCGTCCCTCACCACCCGAATCGAATCCGTCGCGAGCTGATAGGCGGCGTTCGGCGACATGACCCCGTCGGGTGTCAGCATCCGGATCGCCGCCGACGCAAGGTCGCTCAGGGAGGCCGCCCGGCGCCGGTCGTCGAGAATCTCGACCTGCTCCGGCGACGCGTCGATCGCCGCGGCCGACAGGACCGCGCTGATGCCCGCCACACCGTCGGCCGAGCCCGCGGAATCCACCTGCGCGAAAAAGTCGCCCAGAACCGCGAGCGATGAATCCCGCGCGTTTTCCTGGAAGAGGAAGGTGGGGACGACTGCGGCTTCGGCCTCTTCCCGCTGGCGTCGCAGTTCGGCCGAGTCCTTCGGCACCTGGAAGTCCACGCGGGCGATGATGTCCCGCGGCGCCACCGTCCCCGCGCGGTGCCGCCCGATCCCGACGCCGGGGTCGGAGGGGTAGATGACGACCAGCCCCGTCGCGAACGCCACGAGGAGCAGCCACCTCGCGCCGTGATGCACCACTCCGTCCGGCCAGCGCTTCTCCGGGACCCGCGAGAGCAGGCCGGGCTCGCGGTTACGGCGCCTCATCATCGCGGCCACCGTCCCTGCGCTCGTCCGCCGCGGCGTAGGCACGGACGATCTGCTTCACGAGGCGGTGACGGGTGACGTCGCGATCGTCCAGATACACGAATTCGATTCCCTTCACCCGCTTCAGGATCTCCTCCACCTGAATGAGCCCCGACACCTGTGAGCGCGGCAGGTCGATCTGCGTCTTGTCGCCCGTGATCACGACCCGCGAATTCACCCCGATGCGTGTCAGGAACATCTTCATCTGGGCCGCGGTCGCGTTCTGTGCCTCGTCGAGGATCACAAAGGCGTCGGAGAGGGTGCGTCCCCGCATGTACGCCAGCGGGGCGATCTCGATGGTGCGCTCGGCGATCCCGCGCTGAACCCGCGACGGAGGCATCATGTCCTCGAGTGCGTCGTAGAGGGGACGCAGGTAGGGGTCGACCTTCTCCTGGAGGTCGCCCGGCAGGAAGCCGAGGTTCTCGCCCGCCTCGACCGCCGGCCTTGCCAGGATGATTTTCCGCACCCGTTTCCGGAACAATTCGTCCACCGCACGGGCCACCGCCAGGTAGGTCTTGCCCGTCCCCGCCGGCCCGATCGAGATCACGATGTCCGATTCCTCCATGGCCCGCATGTAGCTCCGCTGGCCCTCCGAGCGCGGTGTGATCGTGCGGCGCGCTCCCGGCAGGGTGATCCGCAACCGCTCGTCGTCGCTGCGGATGTCCGGTCCGTCGCGCGACTCGAGGCTCGCGGCAAAGCGGGCCACGTCGGTGGCGCGAAACGCCCTCCCCAGGCGCGCCAGCTCGATCATGTGCTCGACGACCCGCGCGGAATCACTCACCGATTCGAGCTCCCCCGCGAGCCGCACGCTCTCTCCGCGCAGCACGACCTTCACGCCGAAGAGCGACTCCAGCTCGCGGAAGTTCGCGTCGCCCACTCCGGCCAGGATGAACTGGTCGGCCCCTTCGGCATTGAGGTGGTGTTCCACCATGGTCGCTGCCGTCATTTCTCTTGCTCCAGCGAGAGTCCCAGTGCGGCCAGCTCGGCCTCGACGACCGGGGACGGCGCCCCCTCGAAGCTGGCCCGCGCCGCCGTCGTCTTCGGAAACGCGATCACGTCGCGCAGGCTGCCGCCTCCCGAGAAGCACGACACGAGCCGGTCGACGCCCAGCGCGATCCCCCCGTGCGGCGGGGCCCCCGAACCGAGCGCGCGGATGAGGAAGCCGAACTTGGCCGTGATCTCGTCCGGCTCGAGTCCGAGCATCGACAGGATGCGCGTCTGCAGCGCGGCGTCGTGCATGCGGACGCTCCCGGAGCCCAGTTCGGTGCCGTTATACACGAGATCGTACGCGAGACCACGTACCGCAAGAGGTTCCGAGTCAAGGAGATGAGCGTCTTGCGGGTGGGGTTGTACGAAGGGGTGGTGGTTGGCTGCCAGCGACCCGTCGCCGGTCTCCTCGAAGACCGGGAAGCCGGTCACCCACAGCCAGGCGTGCTCGGTGGTCCGGGGCAGCGCAAGGGCCTCGATGGCCGCGCCGCGGGTGGCGTCCAGGGCGGGGGAGGTGGTGCGGTCGGGTCCCGCAGCCGCGACGAGGAGGTCTCCCGCGGCCAGATCGAGCCTGGCGCGGGTGTCGTCCAGGAAAAAACGGCCCAGTGGACCCGTCGCGCCGTCTTCGGTGATCTTGCCCCACAAGAGCCCGGGCGCGCCCCCTGCCTTCGCCGCCGCTTCGAGCCCGAGGATCTGTTTCCGGGAGAGCCGCGCACCCCCCGCGAGACCGAACCCGCGGATCCGTCCCCCGCTGGCCACCGCACCGCGCAGAATGTTCGACTCCAGCTCGCCCAGCACGGCGGTGAAGTCCCGGATCTCCAGATCGTAGCGCAGGTCGGGCCGGTCGCACCCGAAGCGCTCCATGGCGTCGTGATAGGTGAGCCGGGGGAAGGGTGTCGGGGCGTCGATTCCGGCCACCTTCGCCAGCTCGCCCATGAGTCCCTCGCACCAGCCGTAGATGTCCTCCGGTTCCACGAACGAAGCTTCGACATCGATCTGGGTGAACTCGGGCTGGCGGTCCGCGCGCAGGTCCTCGTCCCGAAAACAGCGCGCGATCTGCATGTAGCGGTCGAAGCCGGCGATCATGAGCAGCTGCTTGTAGATCTGCGGACTCTGCGGCAGCGCGAAGAACTCACCGCGGTGAACCCGGCTGGGCACCAGGAAGTCGCGGGCGCCCTCGGGGGTGGGCTTGGTCAGGATGGGGGTCTCGATCTCGAGGAAGCCCTGGCTGTCGAAGTAGTTGCGTACCGCAAGCATCAGACGGTGGCGCAACGCCAGCCTGGACTGGAGGCCGCGGCGGCGCAGATCGAGGACGCGGTGCCGCAGCCGCAGCTTCTCCGAGGGCAGCTCCTCCTCGGGGGGAAGGTAGACGGGGATCTCCGGCGTGCGGGCCCTGTTGAGGACCTCCAGCTCCGAAGCCTGGACCTCGACGTCGCCGGTAGCCATGTCCGGATTGCGGGCCGCCTCGGGACGAGGGGTGACGACGCCGCGCACCGAGATCACGTCTTCCGGACCCAGACCTCGGACCGTCTCCAGCGCCTCCGGCGACGACCAGCCCGGGCCCGCCGATACCTGGAGAATGCCCGACCGGTCGCGCAGGTCGATGAACACCAGTCCGCCCAGATCACGTCTGCGGTGAACCCACCCCGCGACCCGGACCTCACGGCCTGCCGCGTTCAGGGTAACGCAACCCGCTCCCGCGGTGCGCATGGTGGTCGCAGTTGTTTCGGCTGTGCGCAAGGGGCCGTCTCCGGTGGGCGCCATGAGGGATACCGGCCGACGGCGGTCGCAGCGGCGCCGGACGTGTTCTTGCGATAAAGTTAAACTCCGCTTCAAGGGCCTTTCAAGCAGTCCGGGGCGCCCGTGCCCGTGCCTCCGGCCGCCCGAGCGCGCCTGCAAGCCACCGACTCCCGCTCCACAGACCAGCTGCCAAACGCACCGTGAACCCCGATAACCCGAACCTGCTGGGGATGACCCCGCGCGAGTTGCGCGAGACGCTGACGGCGCACTTCGGCCGGCGCGGCGAGCCCGGCTACCGCACCCGCCAGGTCGAGGAATGGCTCTTTCGCGGCGACGCGCGCTCCTTCGGTCACATGTTGAACCTGCCGGTGGACGAACGGGGCGCGCTGGGCGACTCCTTCCGCCTCGGCGAACCCGCGGTCGACACCGTGTCGGAGTCGGCCGACGGCACGGTCAAGCATCTGTGGACGCTACGCGGCGGCGAGGTCGTCGAGAGCGTCCTGATCCCCACGCGGGACCGTCTCACGCTCTGCATCTCGTCGCAGGCCGGCTGCGCGCTCCGATGCCGCTTCTGCGCCACCGGCTGGTCCGGTTTCGGCCGCCAGCTGACCCCGGCGGAGATCGTCGGCCAGTACCGCGCCTCGGCGCGTTGGGCCGCCGAGCGCGGCCGCGGCGCGGTCACCAACGTCGTCTTCATGGGAATGGGGGAGCCTCTGGCCAACCGCAAGGGGGTCTTTCCCGCCCTGACCATCCTGAACTCCGGGTACGGAATCGGCGCCCGCCGAATCACCGTTTCGACCGTTGGGGTCATACCGGGCATCGCCGCCCTCGCCGAGCGGCCCGAGCAGTTCCGCCTGGCGCTGTCGCTGCACGCGCCGGTCACCGAACTGAGAGCGGAACTGATCCCCCTCGAGAAGCGTTACCCGCTCGACCAGCTCATGGAGGCGCTGGCGGCGTTCAACAGCAAGGGCGGCCGCCGCGTCACCTTCGAGTACACCATGATCCGCGACGTCAACGACGATCCCGCCCTGATCGCGCCGCTTGCGGAGCTGGCGATCCGCGTTCAGGCGTTCGTGAACCTCATCCCCTTCAATCCGATCCCCTACGTGGAGTGGAAGCCGAGCCGGCGGTCACGGGTGCGGGAGTTCCGCGACCGGTTGGAGGCGGCGGGCGTTCCCGCAGCCGTGCGGGAGCCGCGGGGACGCGATATCGAGGCGGCCTGCGGGCAGCTGCGCGCGAGCCGGCGTGGGGACCGGATTGGCCCAGGCGGGCAGCCGGAGCGGTGAGGCGCCGGGCCGGCTCACCGGCCAGGCACCCCGTGGACAGAACCCACCGGCATTCGAGCGGCGGTTCCGTATCCGCTGAACTGCTATGGGCCCTGCCACAGGGCATACGACACTCCGAACTGAATTGTCCGGGTGCGGTTCCGGACATCCTCGCCGTTCATGCCATCCGACTTCAATCCGATGGTGTACAGGATTTCCGCCGAAAGTCTCATTCTCCACGGGATCGCGACGCTGCCGCCGATCCCGCCCATGGCTCCCAGGTCGTACTGCTCGGCCAAATGGATGGCGCCCCGATAGTCGGGCAGGAGGCATCGCGGGAAGGGCCCCAGTGTCGGTCCCATGATCTCGTGGAACACCACGTCGCAGCCGCCCGATACATCGAGGGCGGGCCCCGCCAGCGCGTAAAGCGACGCCCTCCCCTCCCACAAGGGCAGCATGGCCCGGGCCAGCACCGAGATCTCGATGTAGTCGCGCTCGTAGTTGAGTGTACCGTCGGACCAGTATGAAGGGCCGACAACCCACCCGGGGAGCGCGTACCTCGTGCCCTTGCGCGTGTGGGCCAGACCGACCGTCACACCGAAGTGGCGGTTGATGTCGAGCGCCGCCGTGAGACCCACCGTGTGGCCGGACAGGGCCGCCTGCTCGAAGATCCCCAGTCTGCCCGCCGAAACCGTCGAACTCGTCTGTCCGGCCGTGAAGCCGACGGCAACCTGGGCGGACAGAGGCGCGGCGGAGAGACTGGCCGCCAGGAGCGGCACAATCGTGCGGACACCCTTCACGATGATCCTCCCTTCCGTGTGAACGACGGGCGCTCGGGCCGCGCTGCGTGCACGACCGGTCATCCTCCGCCGGTCCCGCCCTCCCCCCGGAAGCGCTCCGCCGGCTGTCTCCTACTACTGGCAATCGCGCCGTGCGGTTCCAGGATATGGTGCCCACGGCAGGAATCCCCGGGCGGGCCGGCGTCTCACCGCGTCGGCGACCGCGCCGATCCATCGAACTGACCGCTAGCGGATCCGGTCCCCGATCCGGCTCCCGCGAATCTCCCGGATCCAGGGAAACGGCCGCGCCGATCCCCGGTTGTAGGAGAAGTAGATGGCCACCGCACGGCCCTCGAAGCGCCGCCCTTCGAGCAATCCCCAGTAGCGCGAATCGAGACTCGAGTCGCGGTTGTCCCCGAGCATGAAGAAGTAGCCGGGGGGAATGGCGATCGGGCCCCAGTTGTCGCGCGACGGACGGTAGTCGTCCCGCGGACCGCCGACCAGGTGTTCCCGCTGCCAGAGCATGGTCGGATCCGGAGCGTCGGGTGCGCGGGTCGTGACCACATACGGCTCGTCCTGGGCTTCGCCGTTCAGGTAGAGGACCTTGTCGCGCATCTCGAGGGTGTCTCCCGGTATCCCGACGAGGCGCTTGACCAGCGTCATGTCCTCCTCGTGATGGGGGTCGAAGACCAGCACGTCGCCGCGCCGGGGCTCCGAGTATCCGGGAATGCGGATGTCGGTAAACGGTACGCGCGAACCGATCGCAGCGCGGTTCACGACCAGGAAATCGCCCACCAGAAGGGTGCCCTCCATCGACCCGGAGGTGATGACGAACGTCTGGAGGATGAAGAGTCGAAGGATGAAGAAGAGGAAGAAGGCAAGCACGCCCGCCTTCAGCCATTCCGCTCCACTGGAAGGTGGCCTGTCGCCGCCGCGCTTCCCGGTGTCACCCTTGCCGCCCTTGTTCCCGGTCCCGGTCTTGCGTTCCCGGGCCTCACGCTTCTTCCGGGCGAAGCCCGCTCTCCGCTTCGCGCTTCGCCTTCTTCCCATTGCTACCGTTCGCTTCCCGTGCTTGTTTCCGCCCGCCGCGGCCTCCCCGCGACCGGGTCTTCCGGCACCGTGCCGGGCCCCCGCGGAACCACCCACTCCGAACCCAACCGTACGGTGACATCGACGAAGAGGTTTGGATCCGGCTCGCTGCGCACGCTGTCGATGCCCAGCGCCCGCGCCACGCCGGCCGCGGTTTCCGGCCGGCCCACGCGGTCGATCACCACCGATTCCTGCTGGTCGAAGCGGGCGGCGTTGCCGATGCCCACCACGTCGAACCCCGCGCTGCGGAGGTGATCGGTCGCGGCGCGGGCCATCCCGTCGACTCCGCCCGCGTTGCGCACCTCCACCGTGATTCGCTCCCCGGTGCCGGGAGAGAGGATGGCCTCCCCGACCGGGGCGGTGTCGTCCGGTATCCACTGTCCCAGGCTCGACGCGAGGAGCAATACCATCCCCGCTGTGACGGAGACCAGGAAGAGTGGTTTGACGATACGGCGCATCGCGAATCCGCTACCGGCCATGGACAGAGTGAATCACGAATGCCGGGGTCCGCGCGCGGACCGTCGATCCGGCGACAGAAAGGTAATCAATCCGGTGGCGGCTGATTCGGGGCACGGTGGGGCGGCAGGGCCGATTCGATGGCCGTCGCAGCCCGTCGGCGAGCCCCCGGCATTTCCGTCAATGTAAAGTCGACATTACATTATGTCATGTCTGGTATACATTCTTCCCGTCCAACATGATCTGGGATCCCTGTCTTGCCCGCGCGGTCGCCGCCGAGTTGCACGGTCGGCTGCGGGGGGCACGCGCGCGGGCCGTGTCGTTTCGCCGCGATGAGGAGGCGGTGACCGTGTACTTTCGCGATGCGACGCTCGTGGTGGACATGTCGCCGCACCGGGTGGTCGTCCTGGTGGAGCCGGCGGCGGAGCCCGAGGGGGACGCCGAGCCGCTGCCGGCCGTGCTGGCGGGGGTGGAGGCCGTGCACGATGAGCGCATCATGGTGCTGCGTTTTCGACGGGTGCGGGGCAGGAAGCCGCACCCGGCCCTGATCCTGGAGCTTGCAACCAACCGCCGGAACGCCATCTACGCGGACGGGCCGGACCTCCGGGTGCGGAAGCGGTTGAGGAGCGTGAAGGGGCGTCCGCTGCGCATCGGGCAGCCGTGGGTGCCGCCCGGAGAGGGGGCGCCGGAGCGGGCGAGGCGTGAGGTGGACGGGGTGGCGTGGCGGGGGCTGGTGG
>VXOC01000189.1 GCA_009840215.1 Gemmatimonadota bacterium
GTGGGGGTGGCGGCGGCGGCGGCGGTGGCGGCATGGACGACGACCTGTCGGGACTGCAACGGCAGATCATTGCGGCCAGCTTCAACCTGGTGCGCGACCGCGAGAGCTACGAAGAGGACGTGTGGGAAGAGAACGTCGTCAGCGTCGCGCTCAACCAGGAGCGGCTGCGCGAGCAGGTGGAGACGCTGGGTCAGCGCATCGTGAACCGCGGGATTACCGGCGCCGACGAGTCCTTCCAGCGGATCGCCGAGACGCTGCCGGTGGCCGTGGAGGGCATGAACGAGTCGGTCGACTCGCTGAGGGCACTGAACCCGCAGGGTGCGATGGCGCCTCAGCAGCGGTCGCTCCGCCAACTGCAGAAAGCCGAGGAGACCTACGAGCGCTTCGTGTCGCAGGAACAGCAGCAGCAGGGGGGAGGCGGTGGCGGGCGCCAGGGACAGGGGCCGAACGCCGAGGATCTGGCCGATCTCTTCGAACTGGAGACCGAAGCGCTGCGCAACCAGTACGAGACCGTGCAGCGGAGCCAGCAGGAGAGCGCCGACGAGGCCGTCGACGAGGCGCTGGAGAAGCTGCGAGAGCTGGCCCGGCGCCAGGAGCAGGAGCTGGAACGGCAGCGGCGGCGGGCTGCGGCGCAGCAGGGCCAGCAGCAGGGCGGTGGTGGCGGCCAGTCGGCGCGGGAGTTGGCCGAGGAGGCAGAGGAAGCCGCCCGCCAGCTGGAGCGCCTGTCGCGCGAGGCCGGGCAGCGGCAGCTCGAAGAGGTGGCGCGGGAACTGCAGCAGGTCGCCGACGCGATGCGCCGGTCGGCCGCCCAGGGAGGCAATGCCGGGGTCGCCGAGGCCCAGTCGGCGCTGCGCCGTCTGCGCGATGCCCGCGACCAGGTGGAGGGCGTGCAGAACGAGCGCCTGCAACGCGATCTGGACGATGCGCGCCAAAGGGTCGAAGAACTCGCGCGCCAGCAGGAGGACGTCGAAAACCGCATGGAGGCGATGAGACAGGCGGATCGTGCATCGCAGAGCCAGGAGGACCGGATCAACGCGATCAAGACCGAGATGGCGGAAGAGGTAGGGGACCTGCTGGCGAAGCTCGACCAGCTCGCCGCCACTGCCCGCCACGACGGTGCGGAGGGAGCCGAAGAACTGGAAGAGGCCAGCGCGACGATCCGCGATACCCAATTGCGCGAACGGCTGCTGTACTCGCGAGGCCTGGTGGGGCGCGCCGGACAGGAAGAGTTCGCCGAGGCCTTCGAGAACCAGACCGCGCAGGCCATCCGGTCACTCCGGAACCGGCTGGAAGAGGCCGACGAGGCCATCCAGGGGGGTGCCGTCGCCGACACCGAAAGCGAGGCGCTCGAGGCCGCCCGTGATCTTGCGCGCGGACTCGAATCGATGGAACGCCGCCTGGAGACGGGTGCGCGAACCGGCGGCGGCGGTGACAGAGCCGCCAACCCCGACGACCAGAACGCCGAGCGCGCGGGTGGCGGCGGTCCCTGGACCTTCGACCCGGAGCTGATCCGGCAGATGCGCCGCGAGGGCCGCGTGCGGCTGGGCGAAGCACGGGCGCTGGCCGAACTGATCGAACGGGCCGGCGCGGACCCCCGCGAACTGCAGGCCATGATCAACGCCATGCGTGCGCTCGACCGCGCAAACACCTACGACGACCCCGAAGAGGCGCTCAGGCTGCAGTCCGAGCTGGTTGAGGGCATCAAGCAGCTTGAGTTCCAATTGCGCCGGCTCTTCGGCGCGGAGGACGATGATCAGCTCCTTCTCTACCAGTCGGGGGACGTCCCCGAGGAGTACCGGGCGCTGGTCGAGGAATACTACAAGGAGCTGGCCAGGAGCCGGGGGAGCGGGAGATAGCGGCGTTGAACGCCGGGGAGGAACCCGCCGCCGCCCCCTCGCGAAGCATCGAACTATCGGTCGGGATCGCCGCAACGGCAGACGCCGTGTGGGAGGCGATCGCCACGGGTGATGGCATCGAGCGGTGGTTCTCGCCCTTCGCCTCGGTCGAGGGGGGGAAGGGAGGCACGGTCAATCTGGCGTGGGAGAAGGGCGCCGACTGGCCGAGCCGGATCACGGTGTGGCAGCCGGGTAAGCGCTTGCAGATGGTGGATCTGTCCGACCTGGAAGCCGCCCGGCAGGGAACCGCCCTCACCGTGGACTACCACCTGACCACCGCCGACGGAACGACCCGCGTCCACCTCGTCAACTCCGGCCTGCCGGCCACGCCGGACTTCGACGAACACTTCCACATGATGACGAACGGGTGGCGCGTCTTCCTCTGGAACCTGAGGCATGCGGTGGAGCGCCATCCGGGTGTCCCGCGCAGGATGATCCGTGTGCGGCCGTGGGTGAAGGGAAGCCGTGAGGAGGTGTGGGGGCGGCTCTTCGGGGAGGAGGGGCGTTCGCTCAAGGCGGGCGACTCCTTCCATTTCGACCTGGACGGCGGTGAGGCGCTGGCGGGAGAGGTCGTGCTGTGCGACAGGCCGTGGGCGTTCGCGGGGATGGTGGAATCGCTGAACGATGGCGTGCTGCACGTGGAGATGGAGGGAAGTGGGGAGAAGTGGAAGGTGGGCGTGTGGTTGTCGGCGTACGGGGTGGGGGCGGGGCGGTGTCTGTGTCTTTAACACATATCCGGGCCCCCGAGCCGTAGAGGAATGGGGGTTGGGGG
>VXOC01000315.1 GCA_009840215.1 Gemmatimonadota bacterium
GGGGGGGGCGGCTTCCGGCGCCGGCCGGGTGCGCGCCGGGCGGGGGAGGGATTGTACCGCCGACTGCTGTGCATGGCTTCCCGAACCGACGCCGGTGGTCCGGAGGCCGGTGAGGACGGGCTCCCGGCACGATCGTCGCTCGTTTCGGTGTCATCCCTCCGCAACCGGCCCGGTGCGGGCGTCGGCTCACGGCGGTGAGCACCATCCTCGCTCACGTGATCTTCCACCCGGATGCGGGCCGGCCGGCCGGTCCCAGCGGTACGGCGTCTTCACCGAAGAACATGCGGATGTACTTGGCCTGGATGGGAGTGACCCTCCTGACGGCCCATACCAGTTCGACGTGGTTCGGCTCGACCGGCCTTGTCAGCAACCGCAGGCCGGCTTCCTGCGGCAGACGGTTGCCCTTGCGGTGATTGCAGGTGGAGCACGCCGTGACGACGTTTTGCCACGTGTTGTCACCGCCCCGCGAGATCGGGAGGATGTGGTCCCGGGTCAGGAACTCGCGGTTCTTCAACTGCCGCTTGTGGCGCTGGCAGTATTGACAGGCGTAGCCGTCCCGGGCGAAGAGGAAGGTGTTGGTGACCTGCCTCCGGAACCGGCGCGGAACGTGCACATACCGCACCAGGCGGATGACCACCGGACAGGGATGGTGCAGACTGACCGAACGGAAGGACCGGTGAGCGTCCTCCTCGAGCACTTCCGCCTTGCGGTCCAGCACAAGACGGATCGCCCTCCGGGAAGGGACGATCATCAAGGGCTCGTAAGAAGCGTTCAAAGCCAGACAGCTCACGCCTGCCTCCCTGAAGTGAAGAATCAAGGCCCTTGTGCGTGGCCGGGCCTCCAAGGGGAGAATAACCTCGCAACGGCCTACAGCGTAACCACCCTTTGTCGAACCCCGCCACGCTACATGAGATACAGCGGGTCCCGGTCGAGCGAGACGCGCACATCGGCGCCCCTGGCCCTGAAGTCCTCCGAAACCGAGCGCAGCGCCCGCCCGATGCCCGCGGCACCGCCGCGGAGCAGGACGTGCCACCTGAAGCGTCCGTGGAGCTTCTCGATGGGGGCAGGGGCGGGCCCCAGCACCTCGGTTCCCGTGAGGCGGCGGCCCCGCAACCATGCGTCCAGCGCTTCGGCCGCGGCGAGCGCATCGGCCTGGACCGGGCTGCTCAGCAGGATGCGGGCCATGCGCAGGTGCGGCGGGTAGGGGGGATCGGTCCGCGCACCCAGCTCGCGCTCCACGAATCCCCGGTAGTCGTGGGCGACCGCCGCGCGCACCACGTAGTGATCCGGGACGTAGGTCTGAATGACGACCTTCCCCGGCAGACTGCCCCGCCCCGCACGCCCCGCCACCTGGGACAGGAGCTGGAAGGTCCGCTCGCAGCTGCGGAAGTCGGGAAGATGCAGACCGGTGTCGGCGTTGATGACCCCCACCAGCGTCACGCGCGGGAAATCGAGGCCCTTCGCGATCATCTGGGTTCCCAGCAGGATATCCACCTCCCCCTTGCGGACGCGCTCCAGGATGTCGCGGTGTGACCATTTCCCGCGCGTCGTGTCCACGTCCATGCGGGCCACGCGTCCCTCCGGGAAGCTCTCGACGAGCACACGCTCCACCTGCTCGGTACCCAATCCCCCGTACGTCATCTCGCGGGAGCCGCAGCGGGGACAGCGCGACGGCGGGTCTTCGACGTGGCCGCAGTGGTGGCAGATCATGCGGCGCCGCGCGCGGTGCAGCGTCAGCGACACCGAGCAGTCCACGCACTCGCCGACCGCGCCGCAGCTCTCGCACAGGGCGAAGGTCGCGTAGCCGCGGCGGTTGAGAAGAAGGATCGTCTGCTCCCGGCGCGCGAGACGGCGCTGGATCGCCTCCGCAAGCGTGGGTGACAGGATGCGCGGCGGAGGGGAGGGCGGTGTGGGACGGTCACCTGTCGAAGGGCCGGCGGACGGTGGCGCCTCCTCCCGCGGCCGCACCCGCAGGTCGACGACGCGCACCTCTGGAAGGACGCCCCCGCCCACGCGATCGGGCAGTTCCAGAAGTGCGTACTTTCCCGAGCGCACGTTCATCCAGCTCTCGAGCGAGGGGGTGGCCGAACCCAGCACGCAGACCGCCCCGGCCTGTCGGGCGCGCACCACGGCCAGATCGCGCGCACTGTACCGGGGGGACTCGGATTGCTTGTAGCTGCCGTCGTGTTCCTCGTCCACCACGATGGTGCCGAGTGCGCCAACGGGGGCGAAGACGGCCGAGCGCGCGCCGACCGCGATTCGCTTCTCGCCGCGTCGCAGTTGCCGCCAGGCATCATAGCGCTCACCGTCCGACAGCCCCGAATGCAACACGGCCACCAGGTCCCCGAAGGCCTGCCGGAAGCGGGCGACCGTCTGCGGGGTCAGCGCGATCTCGGGCACGAGCACGACGGCGTCCCCGCCCCGCGCCAGCACCCGCCGGATCAGTTCGATGTAGACCAGGGTCTTTCCCGAGCCCGTCACTCCGTGCAGGAGAAAGGCCCCGCCTCCTTCGCCCACCGCGGCGCCGAGCCGGGTGAGAACCCTTTGCTGGCCCCGCGTCGGAGTGTGCGCCGGCCCGGCGGCCACAGTTTCGCCCCGGAACGGATCCCGCACCACCACCTCCTTCGCCACCGTCACCAGCCCCTTCTCCTCCAGCCCCCCCAC
>VXOC01000309.1 GCA_009840215.1 Gemmatimonadota bacterium
CCCCCCACCTGGCCCTCCTTCTTCGCCTCCTTCCCCTCCTTCACCTCCAACGACCCCCACCTCGACCGCTACTTCGACTACCGCATCCACGGCCTGGGCCTCAACCGCATCGAGGGACCGTGGGGCAACATCCGCCACCCGTGCATCGCCGAGGGCCCCGAGTACTTCCACGTCCCCATCACCTACAGCGCCCAGTGCCACATGATGGAGATGCGGTGGTGCGCGGGCGGGCGCGAAGCGTGGGGATCCCTCCTCAACTTCCTCGACAACCAGAAGGACGACGGCTCCCTGCACGGCCGCCTCTACCCCAACCACCTCGAGCGCACCGACTTCTATCACGCAAACTGGGGGGACGCGCTGCTGGCCGTGCACGCCATGCACCCCGATCCGGCCGCCCTCGCCCGCTGCTACGAGGGACTTTCGCGGTACGCGCAATGGCTGAACCGGTCGCGCGATCCCGAGGGCTCCGGCATGTTCACCGTCGTGAACCACTTCGAGACCGGGCAGGAGTACATGTCGCGCTACATGGCGGTGGATCCGGAGGCGGACGTGCGCGGTTGGCAGCCGCGGCTCCGCCTCAAGGGGATCGATGTGACGGTGTACGCGCACCAGCTCTTCCGGGCACTGGCCGTGGTGTCGAGCAGCTTGGGACGCACGGGGGACGAAGCGGAGTGGCAGGCGTTGGCGACCCGCAGCGGGAACGCGATCAACGATCACATGTGGTCCCCCGAAGCGCGTCTCTTCACGGATGTGGACGGGCGTACCCTCGGCCGCGGCCGAATTGCCGGCGTCACCGGGGCGGCCGGTGAAGCCATGGGCGACGGTGCCCGCTCATTCACACGCACCGACGTCAAGGCCGCCGTCGGCTTCTACCCCATGCTGACCGACTTGGTCGATGACGCCCGCCTCGACGCCATGATGGACCACCTCGAGGACCCTCGCACCTTCGGCACCCCCTTCCCCCTCCCCTCCTCCAGCGTGGACGACCCGCGCTTCTCGGCGGAGGGGATCTGGCGGGGGAAGCGGCGCAACTGTCCCTGGAACGGACGCGTCTGGCCGATGACGACGAGTCACGTCATCGAGGGGCTGCTGCGCTGCAGGCGGCGGGGGAACGAACGGGCGGGCGCACTCGCTGCGGACATGCTCGTCCGGTTCGTGAAGATGATGTTCACCGATGGCGATCCCGGCCGTCCCAACTGCTTCGAGCACTACAATCCCTATACCGGGCGCGCCTGCCACTTCCGGGGGATCGACGACTACCAGCACTCGTGGGTGCTGGATCTGCTGGCGCGGGGGATCGCGGGGCTTCACATCGACGAGGAGGGAGTGGAGGTGTGGCCGCTGCCGCACGAGCTGCCGCGGGTGACGCTGGGGCCGGTGCGGACGCGGGGACGCGCCGTGGCGGTCGAGGTGGATGGGGGACGGGTTTCGGTGGAGGTGGACGGGGAATGGCACGATGGGCCGCGTGAGGAGCCGCTGAGGGTGGGTTGGGGGGAGGTGGGATGAGAACCCCCGGAGCGTACGCGGGCACACGCGGTCCCGGGCCTGCGCGAGAGGAAGGCGACTGGTGACCAGGGCAGCACGGGACGTCGTCCTGCACAGCGTGGAAAAGCGCTTTGGGGACGTGACCGCCGTAGCGGCCGTGGACCTCGAGGTGCGCGCTGGGGAGCTGCTGGTGCTGGTGGGGCCGTCGGGGTGCGGGAAGAGTACGCTGCTGCGCCTCATCGCCGGGCTGGAGGAGCCGACCGCGGGGGAGGTGCGAATCGGGGGACGGGGGGTGAACGATGTCGCGCCGGGCGACCGCGACGTGGCGATGGTCTTCCAGAGCTACGCGCTCTACCCGCACATGACGGTCGCGCAGAATCTGGGCTTCGGACTGCGGGTGAGGGGGACGGGGCGCGACGAGGTGGCGGAGCGGGTGGGGCGGGCGGCCGGCGTGCTGGGACTCGGCGACCTGCTCGACCGCCGTCCCGGGCAGCTGTCGGGGGGACAGCAGCAGCGGGTGGCGCTGGGACGCGCGATGGTGCGCGATCCGGGGGTCTTCCTCTTCGACGAACCGCTCTCGAATCTGGACGCGGGACTGCGGCTCAGGACCCGTGACGAGATCGCCGCGCTGCACCGCCGCCTCGGCACGACAATGATCTTCGTCACGCACGACCAGGTCGAGGCGCTCTCGCTCGGCCAGCGCGTCGCGGTCATGGACCGGGGACGGATTCAGCAGGTTGGGACGCCCCGCGAGATCTACCGTCGGCCCGGCAACCTCTTCGTCGCGGGCTTCGTGGGCTCGCCGCCCATCAACCGGCTGCAACTCTCCACCCGGGACGGTCACCTCGCAGGCGGCCCGTTCGTCTTCCCGGGAGGGTCCCCACATCCCACCGCCACACTCGGTGTCCGGCCGGAGGACCTGAAAATCACGGTGGGATCATTGCCCACCCCTGCCCACCCACACAGTACTTCCGCGCATATGCTGGGCACCCCTGCCCACCCACCAGTATACTCCGACATCCCACCAGACCTGTAGCTTATCCACCTCTGGGGTTGGCCGGGTGTGGGTGTTAAAAAATAATGAGGGGGGGGGGGGGGGGGGGGGGGGGGGGGGGGGGGGGGGGGGGGGGGGGG
>VXOC01000097.1 GCA_009840215.1 Gemmatimonadota bacterium
GCCAGTTCCGGTTCATGTAGCCGAAGAGGAAGCTGAACGAGCCGTCCTCGTTGCGCTCCCAGCCTTCGAAGGCGGGGGCGACGTTCTGACCGCGCTGATAGGTCTGGGCGGTGAGCGCCGGGGCGCCGATGCCGGCGACGAGGAAGAGGAGCGCGAGACGGAGAGTCATTCCACGCATCCCCCTACCGGCTCCCGCGCCCGCGACCCACACCCGTCGAATCGCTGGCCTGTCCGTCCGACCCGGTCTCCCCACCCCCATCCTCCGCCCAGAACCGCGGATTCCCGTTCGCCGGAATCACCATGCAGAGCGGACACCCGATCACATGATCATTCACCCCCAGCGCCAGCCGCTCGCGGCGCCTCGCCATCTCCTCCACGAACTGCTCGTCGGTGAGAGAGACGCGCATCCCCAGATCGATGAACATGTTCGCCACCGAGCGGTTCCCCGAGCCCTGCCAGTTCCGCGTGTCGGGCACGTTGCGGTTCCCGTCCGAGGTGTCCATGTAACCGATGATGTGCAGGACCGTCCCGGCGGGCAGGAGCGGCTGGTGGTCCTGCGCGTAGGTGTAGCCGCGGACCCAGTTGTGGTCGTAGCCGACGCAGTTGATCGTCTCGACGTTGAAGCCCCAGATCGCCTCCAGACACATGCGCATGCCGGGGGCGTGCAGGTGGGGCTCGAAGGTCACGATCTTGGTGTGCCGGCTGAGGACCTGGTAGGCGTGCAGCTCCTGTCCCGACTCGCCGGCGCGTATGTCGATGTCGCTGCCGTTGCCGAGGCCGAAGGAGGTGCGACGGTA
The DNA here is from genome assembly GCA_009840215.1 of Gemmatimonadota bacterium. GTDB lineage: Bacteria > Gemmatimonadota > Gemmatimonadetes > Longimicrobiales > Gaopeijiaceae > Bin94. The sequence continues at coordinate 798 of VXOC01000097.1, forward strand.
TCTGGGCTCGTAGTCGGGCGGGTGGAAACGGAAGCCGATCTCCAGGTGGGCGCGGGTGTCGCGGCCGTTGGAGTGGAGGTGGAGGGAATTCGAGTAGATGGACGAATTCGCCCGCAGGAGCCGGCCCGCGTCATCGTCGAAGATGTCGGGTTCGCGGCCGACCTCGTGGACGGGCCAGGTCACGCTGCGGGGTCCGTCACCCGCCTGATCACGCGGGACGACCGTGCTCCAGATCATGTGGTGGACGACGAAGCGGCCTCCGACGGTGTGGCGGCCCTCGTGTCCCCCATCTGCGGTGCGGCCGACATCGTTGACCTCGCGGATTTCGACGGACTTGACATAACGGTCTTCGGTGAGACCCGTGGGGATGGGCTCGATGTCGCCCCACCAGTCGGGCACGTCCGCTTCGACGAGCACTTCCGGGAAACGGATGATGAGGTCGGGTTCGCCGGCGACCCACACGACGTCGTCGTCGAATACGAGGGGGGGAGGCAGGTCCTCGGGGTCGCCTTCCGGAGTGCCGGCGCGCCACCAGCGCTCCAGCGCGTCGATCTCTCCGTCTTCGAGTGACATGTCGTCCTTGAAGTGCTGGATGCCGATGTCCTTCTCGACGTACCAGGGCGGCATGGCGCCGGCGCGGTCACGGATCTGCGTGCGGCGGACGATCCGGGACGCGAACTCCTTCACCTGGTGGAACTCGGTGAGGGCCATCGGGGCGACGCCGTTGTCGCGGTGACAGCGGACGCAGGCGCGCTGGAGGATGGGGGCGATGTCGCGGGTGTAGGTGACTTCTTCCCGGGCGGCGGGGGCGGTATCGTCGCCGCCTCCGGGGTGCGTACCCGTCTGTGCGGCGAGGCCACGCGCGGCGAGGGTCAGGCCGGCAAGTCCCGGCAGGGTGAGCGTTAGCAGCAACCGTGGTGTCCTGGTCGGCATCATCATCGACATTCGGCGAACCTTTTCGTTGGGGGACAACTCGCCCGTGGCCCACAGTCTACCCGGCCCCTCCGTTGTGCGCAAAGGATCGGACGACCGTAGGTTGTTACATCACACCACACCACTGGGGGGAGATGATGAAGCCAACGTTGACGTCCGCGAGCACCTTCGTCCTTCAGACGGTTTTGGTGGCCTCGGTTCTCCTTCCGGCTGTCATCCAGGCCCAGGTCCCGCCGGACATCCCGCCTCCGGGCGACACCACTTATGAGGTCCGGCTCGCCGACGGTTCCGTGATCATTGCCCGCATTGCCGAGGTGGACGAGGAACGGGTGGTCCTGACGACCCCGGGCGGTGGCCGGCTCGAGATCGGCCGCGACCAGATCCGGGAGATCCGTCCCGTCCGCGGGCGGATTGTGGAAGGCGAATTGTGGCACGAAGACCCGAGTACGACCCGGCTGCTCTTCACCGCGACCGGGCGCGCCCTGGGCCAGGGGGAGGCGTACGTGGGAACCTACGTGGTCGTTTTGCCGTTTGCCGCAGTCGGGATCACCGAGCGATTCGCGACCGAAATCGGCATTGTTGCAGCAGTCAGCGACGGGGATGCTGATTGCTGCATTCCGCTGGTCAACTTCTCGTATGCGTTCGGGAGGAAGTAGGCTCCCGGGCATGGCACACCTCCCTTTCCCCAAACCACCAATGCGCCAACCCATCCCATCCCGCCGGCCGCCAATCCCAATGCGCCCCGGATTCCTCGCCCCGGCCACCCTTCTCGTCCTTGCCTTCACAACGTGCGGCCCCGAGGAAGACGACTCAGGCGACGCTCGCCCAACCGAGTCTCCAGCCGCGATCGCCCCCGCCCTGCCAGCAGGCGCCGAGGCCATCTCCCTCCTGGGCGAACCCCTCTCCCCCACCCC
>VXOC01000054.1 GCA_009840215.1 Gemmatimonadota bacterium
CGCTGCCGGTGGCGGCGAGCACGAGGCCTGCGTTGGAGCTCCAATGGTCGCGGGGCTGGTTCATGGGGGGGTCCGGTTGGGTGTGGGGGTGGGCCGGGATTCGTGCCCACTATTCTACGACCCGCGATGGTGGGCCACCAGCGATACGCCCGAATCCCGCTACGCGGCCCTACTTCTTCCGGCCACTCCTGCCGGGCCCGGGCGGCCCGTGGAAAGCCCCCCCGGGATTCGGGCGGCTTTGCCCGAAGGACTGCTATCCGGGGCGCTTTATCGTCACCCGTACGAGGTACGGCACATCGAGGGCTCCGGGACTCACCGCAATGATCGTATCGCCAACGAGTGCCGGAACGTTGCGCCGGGGCAGCTTGAAGCCCAGATCGACGGTGCCCAGGAAGAACCCGTCCGGGTCGAATACGTCGAAGGTGCTGGGATCCTCTCCAACCTCTTCTATGATTCCGACCAGAACGTGGCCGTCGTCCATCACACGGACTTCGTCGACCACCGGCCCGGACCAGCTCAGCCTCCCGTCTCGGGATGCCGAGCTCTGCAAGGCCCTCCGCAATCACCGCAAGGTCCTTCCGATCGAATTCCGCCGGCCGATGCACGGTCTCGGCGATCCGGATGGTGTCACCACGCGGCCCGGTCTGGACCAGGCGAAGCTGGTCGTTGGTCGTTGACCAGATGGTGCCGTCGGGCGCCCTGCTGAATCGCATTCGCGGCAGGTAGTGCCTGCTGACGAACCGTGCCGATTCCCAACTCCGCAGCAGAATGCGGTTCCTGAAAGACCCCAGCAGATCAGGCAGGGGCAGCACCGCCGCCGTGTCGACCGGCTGACCCAGCGTGTCCACGCGCAAGTACACCACCTGTTCATCGTCGCCGGTCTCTTCAACGAACGTGCCGGTCGACTCCCAAACGAGCGGATGCTGAAGATTCGGAAGCGAACGGATCGGTCGCGGCACGGACTTCTGGTACGCGCCGGTCGAGTCGAAGACTTGATAGGGCCTCCTTATTCCCTCCGCGATCCAGAGGCGGTCGTTCCCATCCCATGCCATGGCCGTCGGGTGACGAAACTCGCCGGGACCCTCGCCGGCACGCCCAATACTCCTCACGAACTCGCCGTCGCCACTGAATACCATCACCCGGTCGTTCGTGTATTCCGCAACGAAGATCCGGCCATTCGGTCCGAGGGTTACGCTGGTGTTGCGCGAGTCGCCGAGCTCCTCGTCGAGATTGCCTCCCCACAGGCTTCCCACCCGGAATTCCTCAACGATTCGCCACTGCTCGGATTCGCGCCACAGGCCGGTTTCGTTGCGGATTACCACCACACCTGCGATGGTGTCCACCTTCGGGACTGCCTGCGGCTCGGCGTCATCGCCACCACAGGCGACCGCCAGCCCCGCGAGGGTTATCGCGAGGTGCTTCAGGGTGGAGATGCTTGCCCCGATGATCGGGTCCAGTGATTCCCGGTGCTCGAGATGCCGGCACTCACCACTCCGCCCCCACCCCACAACCGCGTCCCTCCAGCTCATCATCCGTGCCCCAGCAGGGGATATCCTCGAGCTCTTTCAGAACGAAACGTGCCGTGGCCGGCTGCCCCGACCTGATCAGCAACCGCCGCGTCTCGGGCTCGAATCCTATCTGCCCCCAATCGGGAGGAGGCGACGTATAGGGTTCCAGCCGGTAGTCGCCGTCGGGCAGATCCTCGAGCGTGAATGTCAGCGTACCCGGCGTGTCGCGTTCGCCCTTCTGGGAGTACCTCTTCACCGAAACGGTCTCCGTCGCCACCATGTGTACCACCGCGTTCAGCTCATCCTTCGATTGGGGCCAACAGATACGGGCGTGGGTCCGACAGATCCTCTGGAGCGCGGTCGGGTCCACCTCCACCGTGATCTCGATTGTTCCCGATGGGCCGAAGAGACCGCATGAATTGACGCCAAGCGCGAGCACCAGGACCAGAATCTTCTTCATTCCCCGTTCTCCTGTTTGGTGGCTGAGGGGCAGGTCGCCCAGGATGAGGTCGTACCCTGCTCGGTGTAAGAGGGATGCGCGGTGACGGTTCGACGGTTGCTCCCCGCAGCCGCGTCGTACCCTTGCTCCGCCGCCCCCGTTCCCTGTTCCGAGCAGCCCGTGGACGGAATCCCCCCGACATTCGGGCGGCTCTATCCGCGGACCGCCGGGCCGCGGACCCCCTCGCCATGGTATCTTTCAGCCCACCGTTCAGGTGCGCGTCGACCACACCGCGTCGCAGCGGAACACCGACCCCCCCCTCGCGCCACCCGCAGCAGGAAGAAGTACAGTGAACCACCGCTTCCCCAATGCCGCAGTCCTTACCCTGCTGCCCGCGCTGGCCTGCGGCGGCGACGCGCCCGCCTCCGACAACGCGCCAGCCGACGACACCACACCCGGCGTCGCCCTGCTAACCCCCGGCCCCGTCAGCGACGCTGGCTGGAACGCCGGCGCCTACGAGGGCCTGCAGCGCATCGGCGACTCGCTTGGGCTCCGCATCTCCCACCAGCAAACCCTGACCCCCGCCGAATTCGACGAAGCCTTCATCTCGTAAGCCGACGACGGGTTGGACAAAATCAAGGGGGGGGGCTGGGGGGCGCGGGACGCGGGGGGGGGGGGGGGGGGGGGGGGGGGG
>VXOC01000005.1 GCA_009840215.1 Gemmatimonadota bacterium
CGACGACCTGCGGCGGCTCACGAATCTGGCCGTGGTGCGCGAATGGCTGGATCCGACCAGGGCGTCCGAGGCCGTCATCACGCCGCCGCCGGAACCGCCGGAACCGGAGGAACCGGAGGAACCGGAACCGGAGGAACCCGAAGAGGAAGAGGAGGAAGAACACTGGACGGAATCGTTTCCGTCACGATTCCTCGGCGGGATTGGTCACAAGTACTACTTTGTCCCAGAAGACTACGGCCAGATCCTGGCGCTTTCCGCGGGCCAGATGCGCGTGGACACGAACCTGAGCATGTTGGCGCCGTCCGAATGGTATCGGGACCACTTCGGTCGCAGGACCCGGAACGGGACGGTCGTCGAATGGTCCAAGGCGGCACATGCCATCATTCGGGAATCGATGAGAACCGGCACCTACCAGCCGCGTAAGGTGCGGGGCCGGGGTGTCTGGGAGGACAAAGACCACAAGCCGCTGTTCCACTTGGGCGACAGGCTGCTGCCGCCGGACGGCAAGCGGTACATCCTACCGAAGACGTACGACGGGGCCGATCGCATCTACCCCCGGCTTACCCGGCTCGAGGGACCGGCGACTGAACTCCTGCCCGTCAGGACGGCGCGCTGGCTGCTAAATCTGTTCGAGGCGCTGCTGTGGGAACACCCCGCCTCGGGGCCGCTCGTGGCCGGATGGACCGCGCTCGCCCCGTTCTGCGGGTGGTTGGGATGGCGACCGCACATTTGGATCACCGGACCGGCCGGGTGCGGCAAGTCGACGATCATCCGCGACATCATCAAGCCGCTCCTGGCCGGAATGGTGTCCTACAACAAAGGCGGCACGACGGAAGCCGGCATTCGGCAGACCCTCGGGTCGGACGCGCTGCCGGTGCTGATCGACGACATGGGCCAGAATACGCCCAGACAAGTTCAAGGTATCCTCCGGCTGATGCGGTCGGCCTCATCGAGTGGCGACGGCTTTGCGATCGTGAAAGGCACGCGGCACGGCAAGGCGCTCGAATACCACGCCCGGGCCATGTTCTGCCTCGGGTCGGTCGGCGGGGCGCTCAAGGATCCGCAGGATCAGCAACGTGTCCTGCTGGCGCATTTGCGGGATCCCCGGACGCTCGGGGCGGGCCGCCAGTCGCATTGGCATAAACTCCAAGCCAGGATCAACCGGATTTCGCCGCGCTTGGGTCACATGCTGCTGGCGCGGTCGGTCAAGTGGGCGAGGTCGGGCAGGCTCACCGAGTTGCTGGCGATCACCAGGACGGCCGCGAGCATCGTGCTCGACAGCGAGCGCGCCGGCGACCAGTTCGGCACGCTGCTCGCGGGCACCTTCATGCTCAAGGAAAGGATGGAAAACAAGCTGCCCGACCAGGATGAGGTCGTCGCCTACGCGAAGAAAATCGACCTGACCTACCATATGGAGGACAAGCCCGAGGGCCGCGACATCCTCGATTTGCTGCTCCGAGTGCGCGAAGCAGTGCCAACCCCGAACGGCCGGTTCAACGTGACCGTCCGCGAAATGATCTCGCTTGTGATCAACGGTCCGCCGGAACCCGACCCACCGACGAAGGTGATTCCATGCGCGCACGCGAAGCGGTATCTCAGAAACATCGGCTTCCTCGTGGACGGGGAGTACCTCTTTGTGGCGAACCAGAGCTCTTGGATTTCCGACCAACTCAGAGAGACCTCCCACCCCACCGAGGGCTACTACAGGGCGTTGCGCAGCCTGCCTGGCGCGACTGCGGGAGGAGGAGCGAAGTGGTCCGCGGGTCGCAGAACTCGGACCACGAAGATTTCCCTGCGACTGATTTGAGTTGTGTCCGCGTCCGATGGCGCGCGCCGACGGTCACCCGAACAGAGTACCTTTGTTGCAGAGGCTCCCCGTTTTAGGGATCGGTCATGGTCCGCAGATGCGGGCGCCGACCCTCGAAATGGTCCGCGAAATCGACCACTCCTGGCACCGTGGGGGGTATTCCTCGGCCCCGAACCGTGAAGTTGGTCACCGTCGCCACGCTTCGAAGGAAGGAATCCCCCGGCTCGTCACCACGTCGAGCGCGACACCGGCCAGCTGGCCCGGTGCGCCGTTCGCCTGCACCGGATCGCCCTGCAGGATGGCCCGCACCTTGCCGTCCCCGTCGCGGTAGATCGACATGGGCCGATCCGTGGATTCGTCCAGGGTCGCCGTGCCGCCCGGTCCCGACAGCGTGACGCTGGCGAGGGCCTGCCAACCCGGCCGGACCGGCAGAGTGTAGGCGAAGCCGCCGGCGCCCTCGCCCGCGTCGGCGATCTCCGGCATGGCGAACGGCAGCGTGAACAGCACCCGCCCGCCGGCGTCCCTGCCCTCGATCGTCCACGGACCGTCCGATTCGGGGAGCGACGGCGGCGCGTCGACGACGAACGCGGGCTCGAGGCGAGCACCCGTCGAGTCCGTGCCGCCCCAAAGCAACAGGCTTCGAACCGGCGAGCTACTAGAGGCGGTGGCCGCTTCGGTCCTGGAGCGATACCCAAGCGCCTTTCCGAAGTGATAGTCGCTGATCCACGGGTGATACCTACAATAGCTCATCACGTCCCTTACCTCCCTTCCGAGTGGCGCAATCACTTTGCCGGTTGCGAACTCGTAGCCATACGCACCGATACGCCCGCCGGGATGCGGAAAGGCTGGATCAACATTTGGCGCCCAGCCGCAGGGCGCGTGTCCCAGGCTCATGTTGTGGCCGAGCTCATGCGTGATGGTAAAGGGATTGAGCGTCGAAACACTAGTCCGACCTGACACCCACGCGCGCCCGCCGCCTCCAACCAGAGTGCCCATCCAATAGCCGCGGCCACCCTCCAAGCTCCGAACGGCTTGCGTAGCGTCCAGCATATAGTTGCTGTTGTCGAAATCGGGGCGGACATCAGTCCACACGGGCTCGTGCGCCGTCACGGCCCATTCGTGCGCGGGTAGCAGCGCACGCGGTAGCTGCAACAACTCGTGGCCTTCCGGATCGGCAGCTATCGCCTCGACCGTGGCGACGACCGAGGAGTCGGGGTCTTCCGTCCACAGGAACGGCACGAGGGTCAACTCCATGACCGGCAGATCGTCGATTGCCAAGAATGCCCGGCCTTCGGCCGGGAGCCTCCGGGAAATCCCTAGGTCGGGATCCAACGTCCCGTCCGGGTCGATCTGGACCACCATCGAAAGCCCCGGCCGCAGCACGTCCGCCGGAATCACGAAGTTTGCGGAAACCTCGAGGTCGCCCTCGTCGATCTCCGTTGGCAGCGGGCCCGGCTTGGACGGAATCTCCACCGTGTACGACGCGGAATCATCGCCCGGACCGTAAAACGATGCCCGGACAGGCGGTACCGGAACCGAGGCTTCAAAGGGTGCTGTCGGGAACACCCGCAACAGCGCCTTGCGGCCGGCCACCAAGGGCACGGGATAGTCACGGCTCTGGACCGCCTGAACCAGATAAGCCGCCCCGGGCGAACATTGGCGGAGCCGAAATGCACGCGCCCAACGTTGAAACTCAATGTCCGCCGGTGCGCACAGCCCGGTGCCCGAGGTGATGAACCGGGTGAGCCGCTGCAACGCCGATAGTTCAGTCGGGACCGCGCCAGACAAGCCTTCATTGTGGTCGAGATCTAGCTCCCGAAGGTTGGCCAGGTTTCCAAAAGTGGGTGGTATCGGACCGGTCAGTGCGTTGTCGCCGAGGTTAAGCCGCTGCAACCGGGTCAGGTTGCCCAACTCCGGTGGTATCGGACGGGTCAGTGCGTTGTCGCCGAGGCTAAGCCACACCAATTGGGTGAGGTTGCCCAACTCCGGTGGTATCGGACCGGTCAGTGCGTTGTCGCCGAGCCTAAGCAGCCCCAATTGGGTGAGGTTGCCCAACTCCGGTGGAATCGGGCCGGTCAGGTCGTTTCCGATGAGGTACAGGGACTCCAGCGCGGTGAGGTTGCCCAACCCCAGAGGGATCGGGCCCGTCAGCGCGTTGAAGCTGAGGTCCACCGACTCCAGCGCGGCCAGATTGCCCAGCTCCGGGGGAATCGGGCCGGTCAGCGCGTTGCCGCTAAGTTCCAGCGCCCGCAACGCGGTCAGGTTGCCCAACACCGGGGGCATTGGGCCGGTCAGGTCATTTCCCATGAGGTACAGCGATTCCAGCGTGGTGAGATTCCCCAACTCCGGGGGGATCCCGGTCAGGGCGTTAAAACCGAGGTCCAGCGACTCCAGCGCGGCCAGATTGCCTAGCTCTGCGGGGATCGGGCCGGTCAGCGCGTTGTAACGGAGGTTCAACGACTTCAGCGCAGTGAGGTTACCCAACTCGGAGGGGATCGGGCCGGTCAGCGCGCCGGAGAAGGCGCCGTTGATGTCCAGCGATTGCAGCGCGGTCAGATTCCCCAACTCCGCGGGGATCGGGCCGGTCAGCGCGTTGTGGCTGAGGTTCAACGACTTCAGCGCAGTGAGGTCGCCCAACTCCGCGGGGATCGAACCGGTCAGGCCGTCGTTGTAGTAGAGGGACAGCGACTCCAGCGCGGTGAGGTTGCCCAACTCCGGCGGAATCGAACCGGTCAGACCGCCCCCGAGGTACAGCGACTCCAGCGCGGTCAGATTACCCAGCCCCGGGGGAATCGGGCCGGTCAGGTTGATGACCTCCAGCGATGTGACCCGTCCGTCGTCGTTCACCCCTACACCAGCCCAGTCCTCGAGCGGCGCGTCGGTCAACCAGCGGTGGTTGTTGGGCCAGTTCGGGCCATCCGTTATCTGGTATAGCGCGACCAAAATGTCCCGGTCCGAAAAGGTGGGACACTCTAGACCTGTTCCCTCCGCAACGGAAAGAGATTCCAGCCAATCCTGGACTTCCTCGGAAGTGCACAATCCGGTCCCCGGAAAGCGCAGCGTGTCCAACGGCAAGCCGGTAATCGATTGGGGCAAAGGGCCATGGAGCCCGGGGTTGTCAGCGATGTCCAAAACCTTGAGTTCCCTCAGTACCCCCACCGGCGCGATTCCCCCGTCCAGACCGTTCGCCGGAAGGGACAATCCCACAACCCGCCCCAACGAGTCCACCGTTACCCCGTGCCAACCCGCAAGCACCGGTTCTTCGCCCAGCCAGCCGTCTGAGCGGATCCAGCCAGCGCCGCCCGTGGTCCTGTGAAACGCTTGCAGGGTCATTCGGTCGGCTTCGTTACAGTACCTTGCGTCGTCGATGCCGTTGTGGATCAGGACCGCTACTTGCAGCCGCCAGCGCCAGAAACCCTCGGTGCCCGGTATGCACACACCGGCGCCGAGACTCAATTCTTCCAGCTTGGTTAGGTTGAGCAGGGCTGCGGGGATTGCCCCCGTGAGGGCGGTGAACCCGAGGCTCAGCGACTTCAGCGCGGTGAGATTGCCCAACTCGGATGGGATCGGCCCCGCCAGGCCGTCGTTGCCCGCGAGGTCCAGCACCGCCAGCTCGGTCAGGTTGCCCAACTCCGGCGGAATCGGGCCCGTCAGGTTGTTCCCGTCGAGACGTAGCCGCTCAAGGCCTGATAGGCTCCCCAACTCCATGGGAATTGGCCCCGTCAGGTCGTTGCGGTAGAGGTCCAGCACCGCCAGCTCGGTCAGGTTGCCCAACTCCGGGGGGATCGAACCGGTGAGGTCGTTGTCCCAAAGGTACACGAACCGCAGCGCGGCCAGATTTCCCATCTCCGGAGGAATCGAACCGGTCAGGGAATTGCTCCGAAGGACGAGTGACTCCAGCGCGGTGAGATTGCCCAACTCCAGAGGGATCGAACCGGTTAGGGAATTGCCCCAGAGGACGAGCGACTCCAACGCGGTGAGGTTCCCCAAACTCGGGGGGATCGAGCCCGTCAGATCGTTGTTGGCGAGGTTAAGCCGCTGCAACCGGGTGAGGTTCCCCAACTCCGGGGGGATCGAATCGGTCAAGGAGTTGCTCAAGAGATCCAGCACCGCCAACTCGGTCAAGTTCTCCAAACTCGGCGGAATCGGGCCGGTCAGCACGTTGCCGCCGAGGTCCAGCCGCTCAAGGCGCGATAGGCTCCCCAACTCCGGAGGGATTGGCCCCTTTAGGTCGTGGTCGGAGAGGACGAGCGATGTGACCCGTCCGTCCGTCACCCCGACCCCACGCCAGTCCTTGAGCGGAGCGTTCGACAGCCAGGAGTCATTAGCGTACCAGTTCGGCCCGTCCGTCGCTTCGTAGAACGCCACCAGTGCTGCCCGGTCCGGGTTTTCAGTGATGGTCACAGAGAACTCAAGGCCAGCCTCCAAGCCGTCCGGATCGCGGGCCGTCACCACCACCTCCGCCCGGGCCTCATGCACCGTTTGCGATTCCACGATCAGGACGGCGGACGACACCAAAACCGTGACAACCGACGTGTCCGAGCTGGATGCGACGAAGGTCAGCGAATCGCCGTCCGGATCGCTGAACACTTCAGAAACGTCCAACTCCAGAGGCGGGGTCTCAGCCACGAGCATCTGACCCGGAATCTCACCGAACGCCTGCGGACGACGGTTCACCACCACCCCCAACGTCACTATCGCCTCCGCACCTTCCGGATCGCGGGCCGTGAGCGTCACCTCGCCGCGCCCCCCGGCACTCCCGCCCGTCAGCGTGAGCGTGTCGACCGAAAGCGACACCGCGACCACCGACGTGTCCCCACTCTCGGCCGAGATCGCCAACGAGTCCCCGTCCGGGTCGCTGAACACTCCGGAAACGTCCACCACCACCGCCCGTCCCGGCCCCGGCAACCTCCGGTCCGCCAGCGTGTCCGCCACCACCGGAGATCGGTTCGGGATCACAACCCTTACGCTCGAGCTTGCCGTCAGCCCTTCCGGGTCGCTCGCCGTGACGGTCACCTCCGCCTCGCCTTGAAGAAGGGCGGCCAACTCCAGTATGGCACCCGACACCGCGACCGCCACCAGGTGCGGTTGCCCAGTCACCGCGGCGTACGTGAGCGCGTCCCCGTCCGGATCCGCGAAATAGCCCGACAGGTTCAAGGTCAGTCGCTCCCCGACGTGGAGTGTCTGAATCGGTATCTGCTTCACCGTCGGCGCCCGGTTCGGGGGCGCGATTGTCGCGTCCTCGCAGCCCGCCAGAAAAACCGCGAGCAGCAGCGTTTGGCGGATCAGAAGCATCTTCCGAGTAGGGGTGATGTCGGTGGACATGGATCAGTCCCTTTCGGCGTCGGGTGGACCCTGATTGGTAATAGGAACCTCCGTTCTAATCTTCGGCAAGTGCCTGCCAAGGCGCGTGCAGGAGTTCCCACGCGGCCTTGACGCCAGCGACGGCCTTGCGCACGGCCATGGCTTTCTCGAGGGTCCTTGGCGCCCACCCGCGCATGTTCCGCCTTCAGCAGCCCGAATGGGCGCTGGTCGCGGACAGCACTGCCCAACCCGCTAACGACAGGTAAGCCCTGAAGGGAAATCCCCGTCAAGACCCGTGCGGAAATCTCCCGTCAAGTTTTCCGGGTCTCTCCCGTCTTGGCACCGTCGAGCGCCCCATATCTTTGGATCCATGAAGCGCCGGATTCGCAGGCCTTTCAGTTCAGAACTCTCGGAAAGGGAGGAGTGACGTGCGTATCATGATGAGATTGGCCTTGGTGGTCCTTGCGGGTTTCGCGGGTAGTCTCGCGGCCCCGGGCCCGGTGGAGGTGCAGTCGGTCGCCCCCCCTTCAACTCAGCAGCGGACCATCCTCGGAAACCTGACGGTGGCCGAAGTGTGGGTCGCCGATGGTAATACCCGTCTCGAACGGATCGGGGACGTTAGCGGGGTCGCGGAAACACCGCTCGGCACCGTTTGGATCACCACCTACTCGGAGATTCTGGCCGTTGACCCTTCGGACCCTTCCGGTGCAAGCGATGTCATGATCACCCAAAGAGAAGGAGACGGGCCGGGCGAACTCAAGAGTGCTCATAGAATCGCGATCATGCCGGACGGGAACGTGGCCGTGCATGATCTCGGCCGGGACGCGATCGAAGTATACTCGCCTGCGGGCAAGCCCCTCCGTCGCGTACAGTTGCCCTTCAGCGTCCAGTGGGTGAAGGGCTTTGCGATCCTTGCCTCGGGCGATTTCGTATTGAGCGGCGGCGTGCCTTGGCTCGAATCAGCGATCCACCGCTTCAACGCAACGGGCGAGCACCTCGGCAGTTGGGCCGATGGCGCGCAGGCCGAGGAATGGATGGCGCGCGTGGTCGGCACTGGCGGCGCAACGCACGCCCTGGAGGACGGCTCGCTTCTGTACTCCAGCGGTGCGCCGCACTCCATCGTCCGCTACGAGTTCCCACCCGCTGGCGACGGTGAACCCGTGGGCCGAACCGTCTCGGAGATGCCGGAACTGCTTGATGCGCCTGGGGACGATGTCCTCGTAAAGGGCGTTGACGACGAGGGGGTGCGGTACACGTCATTCAACGTTTGGTACCCGCAATCCCACGCGGTTTTCGCGTTGGATGGCGGTAGGGTTCTCAACGCTATCCGCCGAGAGGGCGAAAAGGGCGATCTTGAAACCGTGTGGCAACTTTTTGAACCAAGCCACGAGGCCCCCGATGGGAGCACCCACGCTCTCGTCGGCGAGGGAATCGTAAGCGTACCGTACCGGCTGTGGTCCCTGTGCGATAATGGCGAAATCCTCGCGACCCGAATGGACGATCTCGGGGTGCAAACCGTCGTTCGCCTGCGGATGAACGTAAAGTAAGGCTATGCAGCCATTTACGATTACAAGAACGGGAAAGATGTCTCTGCGCGTTTTTCGTGGTCGCCAATGGCCGCGAGAAGGCGAATACCGGATCCGCTGGCGGAGAGGCAGGCGGCCATTGAAGAGCCTGCCAACTCTTCCGCATCGGCATGGCCTTGGCGGGCTGGTCGACGTGGTTGCGCGTCCCCTTCGGCGCGGGCGAAACGTTTCTCGCGCGCTTCGCCGAGAGTCCGGCCGTGGAACGCTCCACGCTGTCGTGAACACACCGTCGTCGCCGGGGAGACCTTGGGGAGCCCCTGGCGCGCATTGCACGACGGGTTCGTGGTTTCGCTGGACGCCTTGCGCACGGTGAATCCCAGCTTCGCCGGTGGAGGTCCGGCCCTCATTGAACGACGAAAGGAAGAAACCCCACATGAACAGACCAGCTCTTGGATTCGGCGCGATCGCTACCAGCGGCACAAAGCGCTCTGCAGGTGACCGGCTCCACGACCGGCTTGCTCGCATTGTTCGGCGGTCCGAACGCAAGAACGCTCGGGTGGCAAAGGCTCATCGCGTTTCTCCTTACACGACCCGCAACGGCGACCCGCTGGACGGGCTGAGGCGGGCCGGGCTGATCTGATGAAGGGATCCCGGTTCCCATTGACAATCCCCGGCCGCACCCATCTTGTGGGTGAGCAAATGCCGGAACCGGGAGGCGCTCGTGTCTACGGGACGCCGGTCGGCCCGAAGGAAGGAACGGAGCCGGGAGTGCTCAACCACAATGACTACACCGCCGTGTTCGACGCCTCGCCGGACGCGATGCTCGTGGTGGATGCGGACGGGGTGATCCGCGACCTCAACCGGCAGGCCGTCGCGATGTTCGGATGGAGCCGCGAGGAACTGGAGGGCAGCGAGGTCGAGCGATTGATCCCCGGCGCGAGCCGCGGTCGGCCCCGTCGGCACCGCCGACGCTAACGGCGAGTCGCCGAGGACCCCGCCCGATGGGCGAGGGACTCGAACTCGAAGCCTTGCGCAAGGACGGCACGACCATCCCGGTCGAGATCAGCCTGAGTCCGTCGAAGCTGGGTTCGGGCGGGACACACGTGATCTGCGCGGTACGCGACATTTCCTCCTGGAAGCGGATGCGGCGGCTGTCGGGCATGATGATCGCGGCGGCCGAGCAGGAGCGGAAGCATCTTTCGCGCGAACTGCACGACGAGTTCCTTCAGAACCTCGTGGCACTGAAGATCCGGGTGAAGCTGCTGGCCGACGAGAAGGACGACGGGGAGAGGGAGCGCGCGCGCGCGAGGGTCGCCGAGGACATCGGGGGTACGATCCTCGGGGTGAAGCGGATGATCCGGGGACTCCTGCCACCGGAACTGGACCGTCAAGGGCTGTCCTCCGCTCTGGGCTCCGTCTTCCGCGACATCGAGGACGTGTACAGGTTCACGGTCCACGCCCGCTTGGGCCGGGTGGACGGCCAATTGGACGAGATAGCCGCGCTCGCGCTGTACCGGATCGTGCAGGAGGCGGTGGGCAATGCGGTGAAGCACGCGGGGGTGAACGAGGCGACCGTGACGTTCAAATCGGCGAACGGCGCGGTCACGGCCACCATCCGGGACGAGGGCTGCGGATTCGAGCAGCCCGATGGGGACGGTCTGCCGGGCGACGGCTGCGTCGGCCTGGCCGGGATGCGCGAGAGGGCCGCTCTCGTCGGAGGCTCCGTCGTCGTGCGGACCTCGCCGGGCGGGGGAACGACGATCCGCGCCTCCATTCCCGTCCGGAGTGCGGGCGCACGGCACGAATGAGGGATCTCCCGCAATGGTGAGGGCGCTTGTGGTCGACGATCACTCGGTGGTGCGCGCCGGTCTGCGGTCATTGCTCGAAGCGTCCGGAAGGGTGGAGGTCGTGGGAGAGGCGTCGTCGGGGGAGGAGGGGGTGGCGAAGGCCCGGAGCCTGAAGCCGGACATCGTCGTCATGGACCTTGCCATGCCGGGCATGGACGGAGTTGAGGCGACCCGTCGCATCGCTGCTCTCGGCATCGACACGAAGGTCCTGGTGCTCACGATCCACAACGAGGACGAGTACCTGGTGCCCGCGCTCGACGCCGGCGCGGATGGTTTTCTGAACAAGTCGGCCGCCGACACCGATCTCATGGGCGCCATCGAGGCGGTCGTGCGCGGCCACTCCTATCTGCCCAGGCGCGCGACCGCGCTCATCGCACGCCAGAAGGCGCGGCGGCACGGCGCGGGCCGCGAACCGGAGCCGGAGGCGCTCTCCGATCGCGAGCGGACCGCGATCGAGTTGACCGCGCGGGGGTTTTCCGCCGCGGAGGCGGGCCGGGAGATGCACCTCAGCCACAAGACCGTCGAGGGCTACATCGCCCGCGCCAAGTCGAAGCTGGGCCTCGCCAACCGGCGCGACATCGTGCGCTTCGCGCTCGAAACCGGGCTCCTGCGACCCAAGGCGGAAGAGTAGCGGTAATTGGCCGGTGGCGACCCTCTACTGCTCGCGGAATCCAAGTAGCCCCAGACTGTGAGCAGGCTTAGTGGGACAGAGGTCGCGCGAGTCGCCGACCCACCTTGAGTCCGATGGACCCGAGCAACCGAACCTCCTCCAAGGTTTCCGCTGGTCCGTGCTCGGCGGAGCCCGCAAGTGCGCTGGCTTCGATGACCCGGCACAGAGTGTCACCGACACGCGTGGGCGGACCCGCGTCCGAGTCAGGGAAGGCTGTGCAGCACATGAAGTCAAGAACATCGTGGCCCTCGAAGTCGGAACCTTGCGGCCACCCATTGATTGCGGGCGAGCCATCGTGCCACGGCCTCCCACGAAGAGGGAGCTGGTGGCGTCGCGTATGGTCCATCCGTTCGTCCAGCCCTCACCAGAGGCAGATCGTGTTGGTGCGCTGGAGTGCGGAACTCCCGCCGAGGACGCAGAAAGCGCCCTTGACCTCGGCACCCGGCAGGTATCGGGTGCTGCCGTCCTCGTCAAGGAGACACAGGTTGACCAGTCCCTGCGTTGCCGTACTCCTCCCGAGGCTGCTACCATGAAGACTGACAGCAGACTACCCGAGCCAGTCACCCGACGAAAGTAAGCACGATGCCAAAAAAGGGCTTTTTCCCGGATTCCTACAGCATTCGGCTGCCGACAGGGCTCCGCGACAAGATCGAGCGAGCCGCGGAAGAGAAGAGCCAGAGTCCCGCCGAGTGGATTCGTAGTGCCATTCGAAGATCCTTGGACGCTCAACGCAGGAAGAGGGGTGCGCGCCCCTGAAAAGCGAGGCTCCGGGACATGAAAGCCGAGGCGGCGGCCAGATTCCACGGGTGCTGTCGTCATCGTTCGAATCGGCCCGCATTTCGGCCATTCATTTTGGGGGACTCAACCTCGAGGCGTCGCTGTCGCTGTTGGCGGCGTGCGGCGGTGTGGGAGTCTCGACGGATGGAATGGTGGCACGCGGCGCCGGCGCATCTGGAGCCGCTCTAGCGCGGGGCGACACCGCTATGAGGTGCAGCCCCGGAGCCAGGAGACCACGATCGCAGTTTCGGCGGTGGTCATGATCAGTTGCCAGTGTGCCTTCACAGCTTGGTGCTGGAGAGCGTAGCGGCACTTTTCGGGCGGCGTGTCGATGATGCGCTTGGCGATGCCGGTCAGTTTGTCGGGTGTCCGGCTACCCTTGCTGGAGTTGAACGAGCCGGCGGTTGGATTCAGGTTGGCCGCGTACGAACTAAACCGGTCCTTCTTCTCGTCGGACCAGTGACAGCCGCCGGACAGGTGGGCGTCCTTGAGGGCTACGTGGTGGTCCTGCGTGATCTTCGGGTTGTTTACCGAGTCGTGCGGCTGCGTCCAGGTAGGGTCTGCGGTCGAGTCGGCGGCGGGATAGGTTCCCCAGTCCGCGCGGTTATACGGCTGCTCGCTACATGATTCCAGCACCGTGACGCCGACGCTCTGCTCTGCGAACAAGCCTCCGGGATCCGTTGCTCTGATTCGGACGGTCGTGGACCCAGCGGCCTTCCCGGTGATCGCTATTGATGTACTGTCAAGGACGGCACTCGCAACCGACGGTTTCAGGGAGCGCACGGTGTAAGTGAGCGAGTCGCCATCGGGGTCCGTGAAAAATCTGCCAACCGGCCCGCGATGGCGCAGCCCGCCCACGACCATTTCGGCGGCCGGGATCGTGCCGACGGTCTTTGGGGGCTCGTTGGAAGTGGAGTCCTCGGGTTGCAGCTCGAAGGTCACGGTATCGTGTGTATCCGGCACCCTGCACCAGCGCACGGCATCGTAGCGGCCAAACTCAGTGTCGACCTGTCCGTCCAGACGGCAGAAGCCGTACCTGGGATCGGCGTAGCTGACCGTCATGCTGTCGTCGGCATGCCACCCGCGAACGATGGCGTAGGACGGATTGGGGATCGTGGAATCACCCGTGATCGTCAGGTCGCCGGCAACAGAACCGGAATCGTCCAGAAGCCACAGAGATTCCGTGCTTCCGGTCCCCATGGCGTTCTCCGGTGCGGCGTAAGTGCCAAGCCAGGTACCAGACACATCGGTATCGGGGGTGGGGGCCGTCCCGGTACACCCGACAGCGGCAATTACGGCGAACGTGAAACCTGAAATCCAGCGCATGGACTCTCTCCCCTTTCATTGTCCGGTGACGTTTCCCAGCCGGGTGCAGGGCCGTTTGCCTCTCTCCGACACCCTCGTTGACCTCGGCCAGCAGCGCAGCTTCATACGGAGTGTAGCGGCGCTGGAAGGCGTTGGCCAGAGACTGAGGCTTGCAGCGATGGTCCCGAAATGTTCCCGGTCCGGCGGTGCTGCTGGATGGGACGCAGCGGCACGAAGTTGCGTAGGCGGAGGCGCAGTCGGCGAGCTGCCGTCCAAGGGAAGGCGCGGACCTTGGTCGAAGGTTCGTATTCGTTCGGTGCGAGTGTCACGATCATCCTCCAATGATCTCCTTCGCCCCCGGACTTCAGGCTCATCCCCCGCCGGGAACCGGAATCCCGCTCAGGCGTGCCCGTTTGGACAAGGCTGAACCTTGCGAAAGCTAACAACCTCCCTCCAGTATGGTGGCTTCCATCGATTCCCGTACCATGAGGAGATGAACCGTGAGAAGAGGACTGATCGTCTTGGTGTGGCTGGCTGTCCGGGGGAAGCCGTTGGCCCAGATTGCGGCCGATGGCGCCGGCGTGAGCCTTTCCCCGACCCCGACACTCGTAAGCAGCGGAATTCCGAGTGTTTTGGACTGGCGGCGATGACCGTTTTGGCTGTGGCGACCCGGCCCGGCCGGCGACCAGGTTACTGCCAAGCCTTGGCTGCGGCGGTATTACCGGTGTCCTTGGCGGTGGGTTCCGTCTCCGCCCAGCATCCGGGCGACACCGTAAGAGTATCGGGCGAACAGGTTGGTGTGGTGGTTGAAGCGGACAGCGCCGGACTGCTCTTGTCTTTCGGGTATGTACCCTACGCAGGGATGCAGCGCCTGGAAGTGTGGGGCGGAGTCGGAAACCACACCATGCGCGGGTTGAAATACGGGTTCATGGCCGGGGCGATCCCCTCGGGCGCGCTCGTGACGTTCTACTGCCTATCGGGCTGTAGTGCTTCCGATTACGCCATGGGCTTGGCAATCAGCGCCGGGATGGGGGTGTTGGCAGGCGTAGTCGGATCGCTGATAGGCTCGGCATTCGAGACCGACATTTGGAGGCCTGTGCCGTTCCGGGTGGGCTCTCACTACGGTTGGCCGTGAACCAGTCGCTACCCGACGACACCGCGCGGGTGACCCTCCCCGACATCGGACAGGAGAGAATGACCATGAGTGCTGGATTTGTCCCCGCCGGTCTGTTGGCCGTCCTCTTGCCGCTAATTGGCGGCGTGGCCTGCGCTTCCGCTGGAGGTGTGATGCCCGTGACATTTGTGTCGGGGGAACTGGCGACTACTCCCCCACGAGTAATCAACCGTGACGCGCTCCTGCGGACGGTTCATGACGAATACATGGCGAGCGGCCTGCATGAGGCGGGTGTCGTGGGAACGGTCGGATTGAGATTCTTCCTGGATACAGAAGGGCGGATCGTGAAGCTAGAGATCGCCGAGACCTCGGGACACAGAGCTTTGGACAGGGTTGCCCGCCGGATCGGGAGACAATACCGGTTCACGCCAGCCATCCGAGACGGAGAACCGATCGTCGTCTGGGTGACTCTCTCAATCACCTTCACAATCCGCCCAGCGCTGGCCGGAAAAACAGTCGGCGGATCTTGTGTCAGTGCCGCTGCCGGATTGCCCGTGATGGGTGACGCCTGCTATGGGCCAGTCTCCGTGTTCGGCTGAGAGCAGGCCGCAATGACGCGGACTCCGGCGCTACTCCACAGAAGAAAGGACGAAGACATGGATTTGATCGAAGAACTCCGAGAGATCCGCGACAAGGCGGACAGGCTGATCGAAACCTACCGCTACTCCGAAATCGCCTGCGATCGTGACGACGCGTACTTGGCCGTTCTGGCCGAAGCCAGGGGCGAATGGCGCAGTATCGACGATGTGCGGAAGGAGTTAGCGCATGGCGGTCGGCCAGTATCGAAGGGTGCCGTGGGCGCGGTGTTGCTGGACCTGGAGAAGGCGGGGCGCTTGGAGGGCATGATGTTCCCCACCGGAAGGCCGCGCGGTGAAAAGCGGTACAGGTCACTTCGTTCGGCTCGAGGCGGGTGAGGATACCGAAAGCCCCGTCCGGCTGGGCCGACTCCGGGGCCAGGGGCGACGGCGGCCGGATGGGACGATGTTCGGGCGTTCCGGGGGAGCCGGATCCAGTCCATTAGCCGATGTTCGGCGATTCGCCGAGCCGCTGTTCGGGACCGGGAACGGACTTGTGGGCAGCCCACTTGACCGGGTTCAGCTACGCGAACAAGCTGGCGGTCCAACACAACGAATCTACACGTTCGTGACCGGCGGGCCCGGCATCCACTGACGGCCTCATCGACTGCGAGAACGGGTGGGGTGGATTCTGGTGATGGGATCAGGAGACAAGGCCCCGGGTGATTCGCTTTCAGCAAGAATCCCTGCTGGCGAAGCCGGATGCTCTTCTCCGCAAGAGGGCGCGATCAACCCTTGCCGACGACGTGGAAGACGGCCTGGCGGGATTCTCCCGGCACGACGAACCCGGAGATCTCCCGTCAGAAGTCACGGGTTTTCCCTCTGGGAAGCACCACTCGCGTTGCCCATCATTGAACCGTTGTCCGTGTTGCACACCCCGAGAACCGCTTCGGGGGGGCGACCGCAGCATCCGGAAGGAGACTCTCATGAACAAGTGGCTGAAGCGTTTCGTCCTCGCCGTCACCGCCGCGGTGCTGGCGATGATGCCCGTCAAGGTGAACATCGGGGACCCGGACGCCGTGCCGGCCCGTTCCCTTCGCCAGAGCGAGGATCGCACGGCGGGGACCGAGCGGACCTGGCGGTGGCGGCGACGGGCGGTTGTGCGACACTACCTAATCGAGACCAAGTCGCCATTGGCCGGTGACAGAGTGCTCGAGGAGGAGGTCAACCGGTGGGTGGACTATTGGTGGACCGGCGGGTGGGGCCTGGTGCAGCGCGGCCTGAAGCGAATGGGCAACTACGAGGACTACATCGACGCTGAACTGGCGGCGCGGGACCTGCCGCACTGGCTCCGCTACCTCCCTTTGATCGAGTCCGACTATGATCACTCGGCCGTTTCGCCGGCGGGAGCAGCGGGGCTCTGGCAGCTGATGCCCAGGACCGCCCGGTGGCTCGGACTTGAGGTCAACTCGCTCGTGGACCAGCGCTTCGATGTGTACGCGGCCACCCCGGCCGCGCTGGACTATTTGGTCGTGCTCCATGACCGGTTCCAATCCTGGTTTCTCGCTCTGGCGGCCTACAACGGAGGGCCGACGCGGATCGAGCGCGCGATCCGCCGGCACGGTGGAGCCCGACCCCGCAACGATGCCCTGTTCGGGCATATCCGCGACCGGCTACCCAAAGAGACTCGGGACTTCATTCCCAAGATCCTCGCGAGCGTTCGCATGGCCGGCGACCTCTCGGTCACCGAGCAAGGGGCACCCGAAAGGGCTCCGCCGAAGCGGTTTGATGTTGTCCGTGTCGAGGGTGCGGTGTCGACCGATGTAATCGCTGAGGCCGCGGGCGTTGCCGAATACGAGATAAGGACTCTGAACCCACACCTCCGCATTGGCCTCGTCCCGGCAGGCAGGTCAACACGGTTGCACCTCCCCGTCGGCACGGGCGAGACGTTTCTCACCCACTTCGCCGCAATCCCGCCCGGGAACCGGTCCACGTTGCGGGAACACACCGTCGCTCCAGGGCAAACCCTGTCGCACATCGCACGACAGTACGGTGTTTGGCTGGGCGCTTTGCGCAGCGTCAATCCGGAGGTTGAACCCCGGCGCATCCGGATCGGAACAGTTCTTTTGATTCCCTGCGGGAAGGGGCGATGCCGGGCGGATCCCGAATTGCAGCCAACCAATTCCCCCCAACCCGGTTCGCAGGGATCCGGCCTTCGTTGAAGAGCGGTCGCTCTTCGCCTTTTCGGGGCTGGCAATCTCCACTTCGCCCAGCCGGGTTCTCCGGGGGGTACCGATTCTAAACGAAAAACGACGAAGTGAAGAAATCTCCCATGAACAGAACGGCGCTCGGATTCGGAGCGGTCGCCAACGACGACAACGGGACGGCCCCTCTGGGGACCGGTTCGGACCATGAAGGTACCCGACTCCGAGAGCGGCTCGCTCGCGTTGTCCGGTGGTCTGAACGCAAGGGGCGCTTGGGTGGCACAAGCTCTCGTGTCGGTCTTTCCCCAGTCCGAGGTGGCGAGCCGCCGAACCGGCTGAGGCGGGCCGGGTTGATCTGATGAAGGGGTCCCGGTTCCCATTGACAAAGCCCGGCCGCGCGCATCTCGTGGTTGAGCAAATGCCGGAACCGGGAGGCGCTCGTGCCTTACGGGACGCCGGTCGGCCCGAAGGGAAGGGACGGAGCCGGGAGTGCTCAACCAGAATGACTACACCGCCGTGTTCGACGCTTCGCCGGACGCGATGCTCGTGGTGGATGCGGACGGGGTGATCCGCGACCTCAACCGGCAGGCCGTCGCGATGTTCGGATGGAGCCGCGAGGAACTGGAGGGCAGCGAGGTCGAGCGATTGATCCCCGGCGCGAGCCGCGGTCGGCCCCGTCGGCACCGCCGACGCTAACGGCGAGTCGCCGAGGACCCCGCCCGATGGGCGAGGGACTCGAACTCGAAGCCTTGCGCAAGGACGGCACGACCATCCCGGTCGAGATCAGCCTGAGTCCGTCGAATCTGGGCACGGGCGATAACACACGTGATCTGCGCGGTCCCGTGACATCTCCGCTTGGAAGCGGATGCGGCGCATGTCGGGCATGATGATCGCGGCGGCCGAGAATGAGCGGAGGCATCTCGCGCGCGCACTGCACGACGACTTTCTCCAGAACCTCGTGGTGCTGACGATCCGAATGAAGCTGCTTGCCGACGAGAGGGACGACGGAGAGGAGGGGAGCGTGCGCGTCCGCGGATTTGCCGAAGACATTCGAGGCGCGATCCTCGGGGTGAAGCGGATGATCCGGGGACTCCTGCCACCGGAGCTGGACAAACGGGGGCTTTCCTCCGCCCTTGGCGGACGAGCAGCGTAGGTTGGCTGACAAATGCGCCGCTCGACGACTGGGAGCATGTTTGGACGACGGATGGACGGGTCTCGCACCCTTACCCTCGGCGGCAACAACCTCAAGGGTCGAATCCCGTCCGAGGTGGGCGATCTGACCGGCATGGTGGAACTGTGGCTCTATGGCAACGACCTGACCTGACCGATTCTTCCCGAGTTGGGCAAGATGTCGAACCTAGTCTAGTAGTTGATCTCTCGCTCTGGGGCAGCGGCTTGACCGGGCAGATCCCGCCGGAGTTGGGCGATCTGTCCCGCCTGCGGGTGATGTGGTTCGGCATCAACGGCCCTGTCCGGGTCGATCCCCCCTGAGCTGGGCAAGCTCTCGAACCTGCGGAAACTGGGACTGTTCGCCAACGAGCTCGATCCCGCCGGAGTCGGGCGCGCTCCACCGGTTCGAAAAGGCTGATCATCGGCTGGAAATTGCTTTCGGGCACCATTCCGCCGGAGCTCGGCAACCTTGACCGATCTGCGGGACCTCGAACTCGGCCCCAGCCGCTTGGCCGAGCTGAAGATGCTGAACGTGCAGAGGAGCGACCTTGGCGGCCCGCTGCCAGCCGAACTCGGCAATCTGTCGGAGCTCGAGATGCTGTGGCTTGTCGGCAATCCGAAACTGTCCGGTCCGTTGCCGTTGACGCTGATTGGCATGACATCCCTGAAGCGAATGACGCTGAGCGCCACCGGCCTCTGCGTCCCTCCGACGACGGCGTTCTGTGGCTTCAGGGTCCGGACGAGGTGTGGGCCAAGCCGTGCGAGATCGTTGCGGACAAGGACCGCAACATCCTCAAGGAAATCTACAGGTGGACGAACGGCGACAATTGGATCAACAGCGAGAACTGGCTGACCGACGCGCCCTTGAACGAATGGCACGGCGTGACGGCGGACACGGCCGACGTGGTCTCGGGTCTGGAACTCGCGGACAACGGTCTATTGGGCATCGTCCCGCTTGAGACGGGGGATCTTGTGCACCTCAGAACTCTGGCGCTCGGCGAGGAGCTGCCGGAGCGGATGCTGGAGCTGGCCCAGCTGTCGAAGCTGCGGGCCGAGGGGACGGGCCTCTGCCTGCCGGGCGCGAAGTGGTTCCGGGATTGGCTGGGACGGATCGCGGATGCGGAGGGTGGCGCTTTGCTCGGACGACCACGGCAACGACGCCGGGGGCGCGACCGTCGGCGAGTTCGGCGAACGGTTCGAGGGCAAGCTGGAGAGCGCGGGGGACGAGGACTGGTTCCGGTTCGACCTTGCCGAAGCCGGGACGCTGACCTTGGAATCCGAAGGGCAAAGCCGCTCTCATCGGCGCGCTCCTACGACGACCGGAACGAGCTTCTGGGCCACGACGACGGGGGCTCCGAGATTGCTGCTCGTGACCAACGTCGGTTCCGGCTCCTACTAACGTTCAGGTGTCTGGACGCTACTCGAATACCCGGGGCGGCTACGCGTCAGGAGTTCCCTCGAACCCCAAGCCCGGCCGTGGACGCGTACCTCACGCAACCCGTGCAGCCGCACGACTTCGGGGTGCCGCTTGTGGCGGACGAGGAGGCGCTGCTGCGGGTGTTCGTGACGGCCGACTCCGGGGTGGTCGCGTCGATGCCGCCGGTCCGGGCGACGTTCTACCGGGGCGAGACCGAGACGCATTCGGTCCTGAGCGACGGGAGTGCGCAACAGGTCCCGTGGGAGATGGCCGAGGGAGACCTGGACCGGACGGCGAAGGCCGTGGTCCCGGCGGGCGTCGTCGTGCCCGGCACGGAGGATGGTGGTCGAGGTGGATCCGGACGGCACGCTGGATTCGTCGGCTGGGGATCGGGGGCCGGATTCCGGAGGAAGGCCGCATGGCGCTCGACATCCGCGCCTTGCCGCCCTTCAACGTTGCGGTCGTGCCGTTCCTGTAAGAGGAGAAGCCCGACTCGTCGGGGTTCAAGGTCACTCAGGACCTCACGGCCGAGCACGAACTGTTCTACGAGATCCAGGGAGTGGCTGCCGGCTTCGACGAGAGTGGCGTCGAGTTGTTCTCGCTCCGGTTCACGATGAACAAGGTCACCGATGTCGAGACCGGCGCCGCCGGGTTCCTCTTCGCGATTCCGGTTCGGGACGACTGGGCCGGCGCGCTCGCGACGATCACGCTCGCCGGGCCGGAGGGATCCGTCGCGCTGGAGGCCGGGGACGCGTCGAGACCGGCGACGACACTTGTGCTGGACGCGGTCATCCGCCGGATCGTGGCGATTCTCCGGGAGACGCCGGTGGCCCAAAGTCGCGGCCGACGGCGCCGGCGTGAGTCATCCCCCGACCGTGACGCTCGTGAGCAGTGGAATCCCGGGTGCCGTAAACTGGCGGCGATGACCCTGTTGACTGTGGCGACCCGGCACGGTCGGCGATCAGGGTTACTGTCAGCCTTGGCTGCGGTGGTGTTGCCGTTCCTAGCGGTGGATTCCGTTGCCGCTCAGGAACCGGGCGACACGGTCAGGGTATCGGGCGAACAGGTTGGCGTGGTAGTTGAAGCGGACAGCGCGGGGCTGCTTCTGTCTTTCGGGTATGTACCCTACGCAGGGATGCAGCGCCTGGAAGTGTGGGGCGGAGTCGGAAACCACACCATGCGCGGGTTGAAATACGGGTTCATGGCCGGGGCGATCCCCTCGGGCGCGCTCGTGACGTTCTACTGCCTATCGGGCTGTAGTGCTTCCGATTACGCCATGGGCTTGGCAACGCGCGTCGGGATAGGGGTGTTGGCAGGCGCAGTCGGCTCGCTGATAGGCTCAGCGGTCGAGACCGACATTTGGAGGCCTGTGCCCATTCCGGGAGGGGCGTTCCGTTCATCTCCATTGCTTCTCCTCGTTCCGTCCTGCTTCTCTCTGCCTCGCCCTACTCTAATCTCTTTCTCCTCTCGTGTCTCGCGTATGTTGGCAGAGAGGGGACCTGATCCACGAACTCCCAGAGATCCGCAACAGGGTGGACAGGCTGATCGAGATTTATCGCTACTCGGAAATCGCCTGCGATCGTGACGACGCGTACCTGGCCGTTCTGGCCGAAGCCGGGGGCAAATGGCGCAGTATCGACGATGTGCGGAACGAGTTGGCGCGTGGTGGTCGGCCCGTGTCAAAAGATGCCGTGCGGGCGGTGTTGCTGGATTTGGAGAAGCGGGGGCGCTTGGAGTCCATGATGTTCCCCACCGGAAGGCCGCGCGGCGAAAAGCGGTACAGGTCCCTTCGCACGGCTCGGGGCAGGTGAGAATACCGCAGCCCCCGCCGGCGTCGACGCCATCCGGCGGGCGTGATGCTGTGGAAACGGGGACGGCGCCGAGACCGAGCAACTCTCGGCGTGTCCGCATATTTCACGGATCCGGACGGGGACACCTTTTTCGTACACGGCCGCAAGCTCAAGTCTAACCCACAGCTTCCCGCACTGTGCGGCGCCTGCGCCCATGCATTCAGGGAGTCCGGTCCACTTAGATGCCGCAATCCGCAGCGGACGAGAGTTTGGAGCGAGGAACGGGCGAGCGACCAGTCGAACCGGGGCGAATCTCCCGCACCCCCAAAGGTCGTTTCGGCGGTCAGGCCGCACCCCCGTCCGCTCCGTCCGGCGTTATTTCGGACCTGTTCGCGAATGCAGGCGCTGGCTGATTGCCAACTATGAGGGTTCGCTGGCGGGCGGGAGAGCAGGCACGGGGGCCTGATTGAACGTGCGACAGCCTGTTACGGGGCTCAGAGGCCAATAAAAGGAGAACATCGGTGCCAGCCCAAGGTCCGCGGCTCCGGGAACATCCATGCCGCCTGTTCCGTTGCTGGCGCATCCGACCCCTGCAAGCTCCAACGGCAGAAACTCGCGGCGGCCATTCCTCTTCTGCATCGTGCTGAACGTGCCGTTCTTCAAGGCCACTAAGGTGGGGAAGACGGTGGTGGACGCCCTTCGAGCCGGAGGAGGTCTTGTCGGCATCATGTCGCTGGTCGGAGCGTTACTCAAATTTGGGATGCCTATTGGGAGTGGCGTGAATGCAGGCGGGCCGCCGGGGGCCACGGATCGGCGGCGATGACCCAATAGGACTGGAACGCGCTTGCCGACGACATCACACAGTGAATTCTCGGAAACGGGGAATGGGTTGGACATGAGCGAGTGGCTGATTCATGATCCTGGTGCTGGCCGCTTTCGGTGTCGGCGCAATCCCGATTCTGTCCGTCATCACGACCATTCTGGACCGAAATCGAGATGGCTGACTGGCTCTGGTATCTGGTAACCCAATCGGGGGGCTGCGATTTCGGCCACGGCCAGAATCTCGTCGGGTGGCGCCGCCGAACCGAACGGCGCGGGCGCGGCGCACCGCAACACACTTCCCGGGCTTGACTTCTCGGCACGGAAACCGAACGTTGGGCGAGATGGACAAGAATCGTGCTCCATGACGGGCACCCGCGTCTCGATTCAGGGTGCCTGCTTCAACACCAAGGAGGGGAACATGAGAGTATGGCAAGTGCGGTTGGTAGAATTGGGACAATGGCTGTGTCGTTACGACGCAGCCAAGAACAGCTACTGGACGTATGACCGAGGCAGTGCGGTTTCACTGCAGCGCCGGAGTGATGCTGAGGCACTGATCGCGGCAAAAGACATCCCGTCGTTGCTTCGGCCCGATGAATACGCCCTGCTTGAGCACCTAGGGCGCGGTGCCGCATGGGTGATTCGAGCGGGCAAAGATACCCCGTCGAGCCCGCGTAATCCCGTGACAGCAGGTCAGTATTGGGCGGGAGGGAAAGGCCAACGGTGGGTAGATCGTCCTAGTGACGCGATACGATTCTGCCGTAGAGAAGACGCAGAGGCCGCGATCTATTACTCCTTTGGAGCCCGTCAGGGACTTAAGGCAACACGTAAGTCGGTGAGAATGGACTCTTGAAGAAGACTGACGCTGATTCTGGCCGCGCCACGCTGACCCGTGTAGGTGCTCGTGTCAACGAAGCGCGGCTCTCGTAGCGGCCGTGATCGCGCGCGGGCTCCAGGCCATGGCCAGCGCCAGAACAGACGGCCCGGTCGCGGTCCCCCGTGTCCGGGCTTTTCTGGGTGGTGGATGTGAGGTGGCGAAAATCCCCTCGCGAGATTGCGGGTTTTTCCCGCTGCGGTCCGGTCGTCGCGGGGCATCTTGAAGGCTCGCACCAGGCCCCCTGAGGGGAAAGCCTCCGACACTCCCACAAAGGGCCGGGTAGATCTTCAACTTTCGCCGACGATGTGGAAACGGCCTGGGGGATTCCCCCGGCACGACGAACCCGGAGATTTCCCGTCAAAAGTCACGGGTTTTCCCCCCGAGGGGGGCGCCGATGCGCGTTGGCCGAATGAAGAGCCTCCTCTCGGAGGATGCCGTCGTTCCCCCCAAGCGGTTCTCAGAGTGTGCAACCCGACAGCGTGTCCAATGATGGGCAAGTGGCTGAAGCGTTTCGTCCTCGCTGTCACCGCCGTGGTGCTGGCGATGATGCCCGTCAAGGTGTGTGAACATCCGGGACGCGGATTCCGTGCCAGCCCGTTCCTTTCGCCAGAGCGAGGATGGCATGGCGCAAACCGAGCGGACCTGGCGGTGGCCGGAACGGGCGGCCCGGTTTTCTGAACAAGTCGACCGCGGACACCGATCTCATCGGAGCTATTGAGGCGATAGTGCGCGGCCACTCCTATCTGCCGCAACGCGCGGCCGCACTCATCGCGCGGCAAAAGGCGCAGCGCGGTCGCGACCGCGAGCCGGAGGCGCTCTCGGATCGCGAACGGACCGTGATCGAATTGACGGCGCAGGGGTTCTCCGGTGCGGAAGCGGGCCGGAAGATGGGCCTCAGCCCGAAGACCGTCGAGGGCTACATTGCCCGCGCCAAGTCGAAGCTGGGCCTTGGGAACCGGCGCGACATCGTGCGTTTCGCCCTTGAAAGCGGGCTCTTGCGGCGCGAAGAGGAAAAGTAGCCCCCGGAAAGGAGCACCGACAATGGACATCTGGCTCGCACTCGAGTTTGCAAAGACGATCTTCCTGGTCGGCTGGAAGACATGGATGCTGTTGTTGATCCGCGAGGACGCCTACGACTGTCCGGAAGGGTGGTGGTCGAGATGCTTCCCGAGATTGCCGGCGCGGTCGAGCCCGCATCGTTTTCCTCTTTTTTGTGCTGCTTACCGGAGCGTGCGCTGAACTGGGGATTGATCAGTCAAGCGTCCATTATAGATTGCATCAAGAGGAGCCCTGTGAGTTCCTCCCGCTGGATTTCTTGATTGGCCCGGCACCCGTGCCGGGTGCGGGCGGCTCGACGAGCGGGCCGTCCGACATC
>VXOC01000213.1 GCA_009840215.1 Gemmatimonadota bacterium
GGGGGGGTATGGGGTTCAGTCTGCGGCGGCGGCGGCCTCTGCGGCGGCCTCTGCGGCTTCCTCGGCGCGTTCTGCGGCCAGTGCCTCGCGCACGCGGGCGCGGTCAGTCTCGCGGCGTTCGGCGGCGGGTAGCCGGTTCCGGTCGCGCCGGATGTTCGCCCCGAGATTCGACAGCGCATAACTCGGGTAGCCCAACGTTCCGTTGTACTTCAGCCCGGCCATGATGTCGGATACCTCGCGCTTGGTCGCCTCGACCTTCTTGCACACCTCGACGAGCACGGCCCGTACCTTCTCGGTCTGTTCGTCGGTCATGGCGTGCAGCCAATGGCCCGTCCGCTTCTTGATGCCGTGCGCCCGTGCGATCTTGGCCGCCTCGCGGTTGATCGCCTTCATACGGTCGCGCTCGGCTTCACGCTCGGCGATCCGCTGGCGCAGCCGCTCGGCCTCGTCGGTGTCGTCGCGGTAGATCGAGCGGTCGAGTTGGTCACGGATGCCCGCCGCGCGCTGGCGGTGGTGCTTCGCCATGTTCCGGTGCTCGAAACCCTTTCTCATGCCCCGGTCGATGCGGTCCAGGTCGCGGCGGTGCCCCTTCTCGCTGTGGTGGCCTACCAAAATCGGTTGGCCGGGCGGTATGCCCTCGGCGATCCGGTCGGCACCGGCGAAGCTCTCCTCGCTCTTGGCGTCGCGCTTGTCCGCCCATTCCTCGCGGCGTGCGGCGCGGCGCTCCCGGCGTTCGCGATACGTCAGTCCCATTTCCTGCCTCCTGTGATGGAGTGACACCCGCCCCCGGTTGGAGCGGGCAAGCCGTCCGGCCCGGTGAAGGGTCGCGGACGGAATGGGTTGGGGTTCAGCGTTGGCGGATGCCGCGGCGAAGCGCGAGCGACCGCAGCCGCTCGGCGTCCTCGCCCGTCTCGGTCCAGTAGCCTACCCGGACGCGGTCGGGGTAGTACCGGCCATGTGCGGCGATCCCGGCGCGGCGTGCTTCCTCGCGCACGAAACCGGCCTCGCTCCTGTCCACCGTGACGGCGTGATGGCGTCCGCCGTCGCTCAACATGCGGCGATCTCTCGCGCCAGCACGCGCGGCCCCTCTTCGGTGAGAAGGTCGCGGACGTAGCGGGCCGCGTGCTGCTCGGTCGCGAAACTGCCGTGCCGCGTGCCGTGCCAGGCGGGCAGCGCAACCCGCCAGCGGCCAGCGGTGCGCACCAGCGCCCCGACGTTCTGGCCGCGAAGCGTTACCGTGCGATGGCCCGGTATCTGGCCCGTGGTGCCGTGGCTCGGCGTGATGCTCACGTCGGCGTTGAAGATCGCGTCGCGGTAGACGCAGCCGTCGCGGTCGCCGCACCGCTTCAACCAGCTTTCCCCGGTGCCGTCGTCGGTCGCGAGATACACGCACCCGCAAGGGGCACCGTCCAACACGTTGAAGCCGTCGCCGTAGGTGATGATTCCCGGCATGGGTCTTTCCTCCCGTTCCTGCGTTGCATCCCGCCGCCCCGAACGGGCAGCGGGCAAGCGCCCCGCCGCCAATGACGACGGCGGGGCGGAATGGGTCACGCGTAGGCATCTGCGCCTATCTGGTCGGCGAGCGTCGCGGTTGCCTCGCGGCGCATGGCGTCGCGGTCGGCAATCCACGCGCGCAAGGCGTCTTTCCACGTCTCGCCCTCGCCGTTGATGAGCGACGGCAACCCGTCGCGGCGTTGGTCGTCGCCGTCCTCGCGCGCCGTCCACCGCCCCGGCCCCAACCGGAGCAAGTCCACATGATCGCAGCCGCTCCAATCGGTTTCCGTGAACGCGGCGTCGGGGCTGTCCGCCACCGCGACACGGAACGACGGCAGCGTCGGCGGGCGCTCGATGATCGCCACCGGGACGCCCTCGACACGAAACCGCGTCACTTTCGGGAACGGCCCCTCCCCCGGTGCGAAACTGCGCGGGATGAGGACCGCCGAGCGGTTGGCGTCCTTCTGGACGGCGTCCAACACTTCGGACATGTTCGCGTGCTCGCCCAGCCGCTCCGGCACACCGCTACCGGCGTCACGGAACGCGGCGAACGTCCGGCGCTCGGCGTTCCATATGATCCGGTACAGTCCGCGCAACGGGGCGCGGTAATCCCACGCCTGCGCCGGGTAGTGGAACGTGGCGACCGGCTGCCATGTCGCATCGTCGGGCGGCAGCCGCCTTTCCTCTTGGCCTTCCTGCATGGTGTCCCCCTTGGTAGGGAGTGAAGCCGCCCCGCGAACCGGGACGGCAAAGCCCGAGCGCCCCCGGCGAAGGGGCGAACGGGTGAAGGGGTCACGTCATGGCGTAGGCGTCCGACATGTTGCGGGCGGCGCTGCGGGCCGTCCGGTGCCGAGCGCCCCGCCCGATGTGGGCGGGCCGGAGCGTCGGCGGATGGATGAACCAGCCGCGCCGGTCTCTGATGATCTGGCCGAGCCTCTGGTCGTCGGCGTAAACGTCCATCCGGTCACGGGCAACGCAGCCGACCCGCTGAAATGCGGGGCGAACGCTCACCCTACCGACACGGAACGCGGGTTGACGGGCCATGTCTGGCTACCTCCTGCGGGGGGGTTACAGCCAATCCCCCGAACGGGGACGGGCAAGCCACCGCGACGGGGCGAACCGTCGCGGCGGTGTCGTGGGGGG
>VXOC01000167.1 GCA_009840215.1 Gemmatimonadota bacterium
CCCCCTCCTCCCCGCCCCCTCCCACGCCCAGGACATCCAGGTCCGCGCCTTCCTGAGTGCGGAGAGGGTTGGCTGGGGCGGCCAGTTCGTGCTCAACGTCGAGGTGTCGGGCACGCAGCAGACCGACGCGGACCCTGTCCTCCCCGACATGGAGGAGTTCGGTCAGTACCTCGGCGCAAGCACCTCCACCTCGATGCAGGTCGTCAACGGCCGGACCAGCGTCGCGCTCACCTACCAGTACCGCTTCCAGGCCATCAAGGACGGGATCTTCGAGATCGGACCGGTGAAGGTCACGGCGGGAGGACGCACATACGAGACCGAGCCGGTTTCCCTGATCGTGGCGGACACGCCGGCTCCCCAGGGCGGAGTTGCCGACGCGAACGAGCCCGCCGCCGGCGTCTCGCCCGAGGACCTCTTCGTCGAAACCGATGTCAGCCGCACAACCGTCTTCGAGAACGAACCGGTCGTGGTCGAGTACCGGATCTTCACCCGGGTGCCGGTCGAAGGCTCACGCATCACCACCCTGCCGCAGGCGACCGGCTTCTGGACCGAGGAGCTGGAGCCGTCGGTTGAGCCGCAGGTCGAGCAGGTCGTCCGGGACGGAAGCCAGTACGCCACGGCCGTCATCCGGCGCGCGATCCTCTTTCCGACCGGCGCCGGCGAGAGAACCGTCGAGCCGTTGGGCATCGAGGCACAGGTGCGGGTGCCCGACCGGCGGCGGCAGGGAGTCTTCGGGGACTTCTTTGGCGGCTCCGGCCTCTTCGACCGCCGCGTCCCGGTCGCTGTGGCATCGCGCCCGGTCACCATCGAGGTGCTTTCGCTGCCCACCGAGGGCCGCCCCGGTTCGTTCACCGGTCACGTGGGCGAGGTGGACATCTCCGCCACGGTGGACCGCCCCTCCGTCGCGGCCAACGAAGCGGTCACCTACCGCCTGGACATCAACGGCACCGGCAACCTGCGCGCCCTCACCCCGCCCGAGATCAGCTTTCCCGACGAGTTCGAGACCTTCCCCCCCGAGACCAGCGACGATATCGCGCCGGGAGGCGGCAGCATCCGCGGGACGCGCAGCTACGAATACGTGCTCATCCCGCGCGCACCCGGCAGCGTGACCATTCCGCCGGTTGAGGTATCGTACTTCGACGCGGGGGCGCGCAGCTATGGCACCGCCCGCTCCGAGCCCGTCGCGATCACCGTCACCGGGGATGCGGCGGCGATGAGCACCGAGACCGGGACCGTGCCGTCGGCGGTGGAGTCGATCCGGGAGGAGATCCGCTTCATCCACATCGGCACCCCCGAGTTCCGGCGCACCGGCATTCCGCTCCACTCGACCGCCGGGTTCTGGATCGTGCTGCTGCTGCCGGTGGCGGCGGTGGCGGGTGCGGCGGCGGTTCGTCGCCACCGCGACCGGATCGAGGGGGACGTGGCGTACGCGCGCGTTCGGCGTGCCCGGCGGATGGCCCGGAAGCGGCTGGCGCGGGCGAAGGGACTGGCGGGGGGCGATCCGCGCGACTTCTACGCCGAGGTTGCCGGCGCCGTGCAGGGGTTCCTGGCCGACAAGCTGAACGTGGCCGAAGCGGGACTCGTGCGCGAGGAGGCCGGCGGTCTGGCGCGCCGGCGAGGGGTGTCGGACGAGACCCTGGAGCGCCTCTTCGCCTGCCTCGACGACTGCGACCTGCAGCGGTTTGCGCCGGCGGGGACGGAGCGCGAGACGCCGGATCAGGTGCTCGAGCGCGCCGCCGCCATCATGGGCGACCTGACGAAGGAGCTGTCGTCGTGAGGTGGGCGTTCGCTGCACGGTCCGGCGCGCTGGGACTTGTCTTCCTGGCGAGTGCCGTCCATGGCCCCGGCGCCGCGGTTGCCTCGCTGCCCATTCGCGGTGGAGCGGCGGCTGGCGATGCAGACCAGGAGTCCCTCTTCGCCGAGGGCAACCGCCTCTACCAGGAAGGCGACTTCGCGGCGGCCGCGGCAAGCTACGAGGCGGTCATCGAGGGCGGCTTCGAGTCGGCGGAGGTCTACTACAACCTGGGCAACGCCCGCTTCCGGCTGGGCGAGACCGGGCCCGCGATCCTCAACTACCGGCGTGCCGCCCGCCTGGACCCGGGCAACGACGACATCCGGGCCAACCTCGCGCTTGTAAACCAGCGGCTGCAGGACCGGATCGAGCCGCTGCCGCGCTTCTGGCTGCTGTCCGCCTTCGACTGGTGGATGGGCCTGATCCCCGGCGGCCTGCTCCAGGCACTTGTCGCGATCTGCTACCTGGTGCTGGGCACGTCGGTGGTGCTCATCGTCCTGAGGCGCCCGGCCGGATGGCGCACGCCGCTGCGCCGCTTCACCTGGGGCGCGGCCGTGGCCACGGTCCTCCTGGGCGCGACGCTGCTGGTGCGCGAGATGGGGCTGGGCAGGGCCGAAGAGGCGGTCGTGATGGCGGGCGAAGCCAGGGTGCTGAGCGCCCCCTCCGAGGAGGGCGGGCTGACCGTCTTCACCCTGCACGAGGGCACGACGGTGCGCATCGATCGGCGGGCGGGGGACTGGGCCGAGATCGTCCTGGCGGATGGCAAGGTGGGGTGGCTGCCCCTGGAGGCGCTGGAGGTCGTCTGAGCGGGGGTGGTCCCGTCTGCGACCGGTGGGGAAGGG
>VXOC01000120.1 GCA_009840215.1 Gemmatimonadota bacterium
CCCCGCCAGCCACGGCGCCCCTCACGGCTGCCTCATGATCATGGCCTGCAGCATCGCTTCGCCGCGGCCCGCCCACCCGGCCGCCATGATCCGCATCCCCGCCGTCCTCGTCCAGGCGGACTTCCCCAACCCGCCCATCCCCGTTGCTGCCGACCTGGCAGTCGAGACACCCCCTCCGCGCCACACGGTGTGACCCCTCGCGCCTCCTTCCGGGGCGCACACCACACCTGAAGGTCACCCGCGTCGGCCTCTCCCGTTGGAGATGTCCACTCCGTTGGTGACCCATCCATGGCGAGGATACCATGTCTATTCTGAGAACCATGGCGGTCGCATCCGCGGTCGCCGTCTCGGCGTACATCAACCCATCGCGCGGCTCGGCGCAGTCGCCGTCCTACGCGACCCACGGCGACCCGTCGCTGGCCTCTCTCATCGGCGAAGCGCTCGAGGGCAACCCGCGTGTGCGCGCGGCGTTTCTGGAGTTCCGCGCGGCCGAGTCGCGCGCCGAGCAGGCCGGGACCCTGCCGGACCCGGCGCTCTCGTTAACCCAGCACGTCCTCGGTCCGCAGACGCGCGTCGGGCCTCAGTTCTCGAACGTCTCGGTCACCCAGTCGCTCCCCTGGTTCGGGACGGTGTCGGACCGGCGGGCGGTTTCGGCGGCCGCGTCGGCCATGCAGAGCGAGTCGTACCACGTGGAGCGCGCCGAGATCGTCCGCCAGGTCAAGCTGGCCTACTACGACCTCGCGTACATCGACGAGGCTCTCCGGATCACCGGCGAGGAAGAGCAGCTCCTCCTCCACTACGAGGCGTTGGCACGGGCCCGCTACTCGCAGGGCTTCGGGCAGCAGCAGGAGGTCGTCAAGCTCCAGGCCGAGGTCACGCGGGTCCTGAACCGGCGCCACGAGCTGCTCGGCCAACGCACCGACTTCGAGGCCGCGCTGAACGTTCTGGCGAACCGGCCGGTGAATGCGCCGGTCGCGCCGGTGAAGCTCGGCGAGCGGCCGGAGGTCTCTCTGGACGACGAGCGGCTGCGCGCGACGGGGCTCGGTGAGCGTCCCGAGGTGCGGGCGGCGCGGTTGCGGATCGAGCGCGACGATCACGGGGCGAGCCTGGCACGGCGGCGGTACCGGCCGGGCCTCACAATCGGCGTCGCCTGGGGCAATGTGCTGGGCCGCCGCGACGACCCCGGGCGTGCAGATCCACCGCCGGACAACGGGCGTGACACCTGGAGCCTCACCCTCGGGGCCAACATTCCCGTCTTCAGGGGCAGCTACGAGGCGGGCGTCCGGGAGGCGGCCGCACGGCTCTCCGCGGCGGAAGAGGCCTACCGCGAGGCGGCCAACGGTGTTTCGCTGGCGGTCCGGTCGACCGCGTTTCGCATCACGACAATCGAGGGGCAGCTGGCGCTCTTCGAACGCGCCCTGCTCCCGCAGGCCGAACAGGCGCTGCGCGCAACCGAGGAGGCGTATTCCGGCGGAGTGGCCGGCGTGCTCGAACTGCTGGACAGCGAAGAGATGCTCCTCGATGTCCGTCTCGGCCTCGCGCGTCTGCAGGCCGACTACATGAAGGCGCTGGCGGAGATGGAGCGCGCCATCGGCTCGGCGTTTCCGGAGGAGGAGGGATCATGAACGGCACGAAGAACATCCACAGGATCCTGTTCGTGCTGATCGGGGTGGTGATGGGTGCGGGGGGGACGGCGCTCCTGCTGCGGGACGGGGCGGGCGGCCCCTCGGGAATGGAGGCGGAACATGGCGCCGGGGCCCACGAGGGCATGACCATGTCCGGCGAAGCCGACCCATCCGCCGAGGCCGCCGGCGAACGCGAAATCCTCTATTGGCGCGCCCCGATGGACCCCAACTACACCTCCGACCGCCCCGGCAAGTCGCCCATGGGCATGGATCTCGTCCCGGTCTACGCCGAAGGAGCCACCGCCGATGGCGGGATTCGCGTCAGCCGGAGCTTCCTGCAGAACTTCGCGGTGCGCACCGCCATGGTACACCGCGGCACCCTTCCCGTCTCCATACGCACGGTCGGCATCCTGGCGCACAACGAGGAGCGCGTCGTCTCGGTGCAGACCAAGTACGAGGGCTGGATCGAGCGGGCCAGCGTGAACAACGTCGGCGAGACCGTCGAGCGGGGCGACGTGCTCTTCGAGATCTACAGCCCGCAGCTGGTCACCACGCAGCGCGAGTTCCTGGGGGCGATGGAGTACGTGGGGCGGCTCCGCGAGGGAGGCGCCTACCCGGAGGCGGTCGAGCGGGCGCGGTCGCTCGTCGAGGCGGCACGGGAGCGGCTGCTCTACTGGGACATGACCGAGGAGCAGATCGACGCGCTTGCGGAATCGGAGAACGTTACGCGAACGGTGACGGTTTTTGCGCCGGCCACCGGCTTCATCGTCGACAAGATGGGCGATTCGATGGAGGGGATGAAGCTCAGCCCCGGAATGACGGTCCTCAAGATCGCCGACCACTCCACGCTCTGGGCCGAGACCGACTTCTACGAGGACGACCTGCGGCACGTGCGCGAGGGGCAGGCCATCGTGATCGAGGCCGACGCCTTTCCGGGGCGCGAATGGAGCGGCCGCATCCTCTTCTTCCGCCCCGCGGTGAACCCGGAGACGAGGACGCTGACCGCCTTTGTCGGGGTGGCCAATCCGGATCTGCTGCTGAGGCCGAAGATGTACGTGAATGTGGCCGTGCGCACGAGCGGGGCGGCCGACGTGGTGATGGCGCCCGCCGAGGCGCTGTTGCACAGCGGGACGCGCGCCGTGGTGATCGTGGCGAAGGCGGGTGGGGTCTTCGAACCGCGCGAGGTGGTGCCCGGCACCGAGAGCGAGGGGATGGTGGAGATCGTTTCGGGGCTGGACGCGGGTGAGACCGTGGTGGTTTCGTCGCAGTTCCTGATCGACTCGGACGCGAATCTGAGGGCGGCGATTTCGCAGCTGCTGGGGAGTGCGGGCGAGCAGATGGAACCGGACTCGGCAATGGCCGGGGATTCCGCAGCGGCGGGTCACCGACACCAGCCGCCGATGTCCCCGCGCCGCTAGCGAGGCCCGCCCATGTTCGCGCACCTCATCGACTGGTCGATCCGGAACCGGCTCCTCGTCATCCTCGGCACGCTCTTCATCGTGGCGGCGGGCACCTTCTCGCTGACCCGCACGCCCATCGACGCCATCCCCGACCTCTCCGATGTCCAGGTCATCATCCAGACGGAGTATCCCGGGCAGGCCCCGCGCATCGTCGAGGACCAGGTCACCTATCCCCTCACCACGCAGATGCTCGCGGCGCCCTTCGCGCAGGTGGTGCGGGGGTATTCCTTCTTCGGCGTCTCCTTCGTCTACGTCATCTTCGAGGACGGTACCGACCTCTACTGGGCCCGCAGCCGCGTGCTGGAATACCTGAACTCGATCGCCGGGCAGCTGCCGCCCGGCGTGACACCCGAACTCGGCCCCGACGCGACGGGTGTGGGGTGGGCGTTCATGTATGCGCTCAGGTCGGACCGTCACGACCTCGGCGAACTTCGCTCGATCCAGGACTGGTTCCTGAAGTACGAGTTGACAGCGGTGCCGGGCGTGTCGGAGGTGGCCAGTGTCGGGGGATTCGTGCGGCAGTACCAGGTGACGGTCGATCCGAACCGGCTGCGCGCCTTCGATCTGCCGATTTCGGCGATCCGCACCGCGATTCAGGAGAGCAACAGCGATGTGGGTGGCGGGCTGATCGAGGTGGCCGAGAAGGAGTTCATGATCCGGGGGCTCGGGTACATCCGGTCGGTGGACGACATTCGCCGGATCGGGCTGGGTGTGGGGCCGGACGGGACGCCGATTCTGGTGGAGGATGTGGCGCGGGTGAGCCTGGGGCCGGAGAGTCGGCGGGGGCTGGCGGAGTGGAATGGGGAGGGGGAGACGGTCGGCGGGATCGTCGTGGTGCGGCCCGGCGCGGACACCCGCCGGGTGATCCGCGATGTGCGGGCCCGCCTGGACGAGATCGCGCCTGGGTTGCCGGACGGCGTCGAAATCGAAGTCGCGTACGACCGCACCTCCCTGATCGACCGGGCGGTGGGGAGCATCCGGATGAGTCTCGCGCAGCAGCTGCTGATCGTGGGACTCATGTGCCTGGTCTTCCTGTTCCACCTGCGGAGCGGGCTGGTGGCGGTGACCGCGCTGCCGGTGGGCATTCTGCTGGCGATGATTGTCGTGCATCTGCAGGGGCTGACGCTCAACATCATGTCGCTGGGGGGGATCGCGGTCGCGATCGGGACGATGGTCGACGCCGGGATCGTGATGGTCGAGAACGCGCACAAACACCTGGCGCGGTACGGGGGGCGCAGGCCGCATTGGGAGATTATCGCGAACGCGGCGAGGGAGGTCGGCCCGTCGCTCTTCTTCGCGCTGCTCGTGATCACGGTGTCGTTCATGCCGGTGTTCACCCTGGAGGCGCAGGAGGGGAGGCTCTTCAAGCCGCTCGCGTTTACGAAGACGTATGCGATGGCGGCGGCGGCGCTGCTCTCGGTGACGCTGGTTCCCGTGCTGGTGGGGTACTGGGTCCGGGGGAGGATTCGCCCCGCGGCGGAGACGCCGGCGGGGCGGTTGTTGGGAGGGGTGTACTGGCCGGTGCTGGGGTTCGTGCTGAAGCGGCGGTGGTGGGTGATGGCCGGGGCAGTGGTGGGGCTGGGGGTGACGGTTGTGCCGCTCACGCGCCTTGGGTCCGAGTTCATGCCGCCGCTCTGGGAGGGCGACCTGCTCTACATGCCGACGACGCTTCCGGGTGTGTCGATCACTGAGGCGCGCGAGATCCTGCAGCAGACGGATCGCATCATCTACACCTTCCCCGAGGTGCGGCACGTGTTCGGGAAGGTGGGGCGGGCGGATTCGGCGACCGATCCCGCGCCGCTGTCGATGATCGAGACGACGATCGCGCTCAAGCCGCGGAGCGAATGGCGGGAGGGGATGACGCCGGAGAGGCTGATCGAGGAGCTGGACGCGGCGCTGCGCATCCCCGGCCTGACGAACGCGTGGACGATGCCGATTCGGAGCCGGATCGACATGCTCTCAACCGGGATCCGCACGCCTGTGGGGATCAAGATCGCGGGGCCGGATCTGGCCGTGCTGGAGCGGCTGGGGCGCGAGGTGGAGGCCGTCGTGCGGGACGTTCCCGGCACCGCCAGCGTGTACGCGGACCGGGTGATGGGCGGCAACTACCTCGACTTCGCGATCGACCGGGGCGCGATCGCACGGCACGGCCTGACGGTGCGCGATGTGCAGGAAGTCATCCAGACCGCAATCGGGGGGATGAACGTGACGACCACGGTGGAGGGGCTCGAGCGCTATCCGGTCAACCTGCGCTACAGCCGTGAGCTGCGCGACGATCTTCCCGCGCTGAGGTCGGTTCTGGTCGCGACCCCCGAGGGGCATCAGGTGCCGCTGGGACGGCTGGCGGGCATGGCGTATGTGGTCGGGCCGCCGAGTATCAAGAGCGAGGGGGCGAAGCCGAATGCGTGGGTGTACATCGACGTTCGGGACATCGACATCGGGAGTTATGTGCAGGCGGCGCGGGAGACGGTGGCGGCGGGGGTGGCTCTGCCGCCCGGCTACACGTTGTCGTGGAGCGGGCAGTACGAGTACCTGGAGCGCGCGCAGCAGCGGCTGCTGTACGTCATCCCCCTCACCCTGCTCCTGATCTTCGTCCTCATATACCTGACCACCCGCTCAGTCACCGAGACCTTCCTGGTGCTGCTCGGCGTCCCCTTCGCGGTTGTCGGGTCGTTCTGGTTCCTGCACATCCTGGGCTACGAACTGAGCATTGCGGTCTGGGTGGGGATCATTGCGCTGGCCGGCCTCTACGCGGAGACCGCGATCGTCTTTCTGCTCTACCTCAACGTCTCCGTGGGCGACTACCGCGACCGTGGGCTGCTCACCGACCGGGCCGCGCTCATGCAGGCGATCCGGCGCGGGTCGGTCCAGCGCGTCCGCCCCATCATGATGACGATCGCCACCGACGTGGTCGGGCTGCTGCCGATCATGTG
This sequence comes from Gemmatimonadota bacterium, assembly GCA_009840215.1. Taxonomy (GTDB): domain Bacteria; phylum Gemmatimonadota; class Gemmatimonadetes; order Longimicrobiales; family Gaopeijiaceae; genus Bin94. The sequence goes on from VXOC01000120.1 coordinate 6,019, forward strand.
GAGCGCGGGCGCGGGCGCCGATGTGATGAAACGCATCGCGGCGCCGCTGATGGGTGGGGTGGTGACGTCAGGGGCGGTTGTGTTGCTCGTGTTTCCGGTGGTGTTCTTCGTGTGGAAGGGGCGAGGGTTGGGGGATACGGCCGAAGCTACCCTGACGTAACGTCAGGCTTTGGCCCGATACGTCTCCACCGCCGCGCTCCCGCTCCGTTCGATCGCTTCGAGCGTCTCGCGTACATCTTCCCAGGTCGTCGTGTGGTTGAGGATGCAGAGCCTGAGCGAGAATGTCCCGTGGAGCAGCGTGGAGGAGATGAAGGCGGGGTTCCCCCAGAAGATGCTGGCGAGAACCTCCCGGTTGATTTCGTCGAGGGCTGACTCGCCGAGATCGGCCCCGGCCGGGTTGACCCGGAAACAGACGATCCCCAGCGAAGTGGGGTTCAGCATTTCCAGCATCGGGCTGGCGTGGACGTAGTCTTCGGCCTGGGCGGCCAACTCCATGCCCTTCGATATCGCCCTGCGGAACGCCCTCATCCCGAAGGTCCGGACCGACACCCAGATCTTGAGTGCGCGCACCGCTCGGCTCAATTGGGGCCCTCGGTCCGAGAAGTTGGGATGACCGGCACCCCAGATCGTGTCCTGCAGCATGTCGTGCGGTACCGCAAACGCATTTGACAGCGTGTTCACGTCCTTGACCATGAGGCAGCCCGCCTCGTACGGCTGGAAGAACCACTTGTGGGCATCGAGTCCGATCGAGTCCGCTCGCTCCATGCCGCGAAGGAGTTTCCGCCCCTGTTCCGTGACCGCTGCGAAGCCGCCGTAAGCAGCGTCGACGTGCAGCCAGATTCCCTCCGCGCCGCAGAAGTCGGCAAGCTCCTGCAGCGGATCGATCGAGCCGGTGCTGCCCGCTCCGGCGTTGGCGCATACCGCGATGGGGTTGAGGCCGGCGGCCCGGTCCGCGGCTACCGCATGGGCGAGTGCGCCCATGTCGAGCCGGAAACGCCGGTCGCTGGCGATCAGGCGCACATGCTCCGCCTCGACACCAACGATCCTGGCAGCCCGGATCTGGGCACTGTGACTCTGGTCACTCATGTAGACGGTCGGCTTTCGGTCGCGCACTGCACCCTCCCGAGCCGCCACGAGGGCCGTGATCGTTGCCACGGAACCACCGCTTGTAAGGAGTCCGCCTGCACCCTCCGGATAGCCCACCCACTGCCGTATCCAGTCGATGACCACGAGCTCGAGCTGGCTGGGACCGCTCGACGTGAGCCAGGTGCACTGGTTGACCTGGTGTCCGGCGACCAGGAAGTCGGCCAGCACCCCCGGCCAGGTGGGGGACGAGGGGATGAAGCCGAAAAAGCGGGGATGGTCGATGCGCGCCGCAATCGGCATGATCTCGCGTGCGGCCTTGTGCAGGACTTCACCGGCCGGCCGGCCATCCTCCGGAGGGGGTTGCAGGAGCTGGTCCCGCAGCGAGTCCACGAAGTCTCCTTCCCAGGCGCCCTCACCGGGGAGGTTCTCCCACCGCGCCACCAGGAGCTCGGCGACCTGGTTCGCCAGTCGCAGCATCTGTTCGCGGTCCATCTCCAGACCGGAACGCTCCTCGGAGCCGGTAGTGGCTTCCGGGGTGGCGGGCCCGAGAGCGTTAGCCGCCTTTTGCCGCGCGGGCCCGCTCACTCCGGCAGCCTCAGCGCCACCAGCCGCCCCGGCCGCCCCACCTGCACTACCACATGCTGCCGACCCTCGTGGCTGTACGTCATCATCCCGTACTGCCCCGCACCCGGCATCTCCACGCGCCCCACCTGTTCACCCGTCATCTTGTCGTAGGCGTTCAGCACCGGCGGCCCGTTCGACCCCTCGGTCGCGTACAACAGGTCCCCCGCGACCATCTGGATCGAGAGGCCGCCGCCACCGGCGCGCGACAGGTCGATACCCTGCGTGGACGGGTGCTCACGAACGGCCTCCGCCACCTCCCCGACCGGGATCCACCACAGCCGCTCGCCGGTGTTCATGTCGTATGCGGACAGGCGGTTGTACGGGGGCTTCCAGATCGGCAGTCCCTGGACGCGCGGCAGCCCGCCCCCCGCGCCCGCGACCCATTGCGCTATGGTCGTGCCCGTCGTCTTGGGATCGTCGGGGTCGTCGGTGTCCGCACCGGGACCGACGCGGCCGCCGCTGCAACCCCGCCGATGCGACGCATACAGGATCCCCGTCGTGGGGTCCAGCGTGGCCGGGTGCGTGATGTTGAGTCCCCCATAACACCGGATGTTCTCCGCGACGGGACCCTCGTAGCCCTCGTAGAGCCGCGGCACGAACGGTCCGCCCACCCGGTAGCGGCTCAGGATCTCCATCGCTTCGGCGCGCAGCTCCGGGGTGAAGTCGATCACGTCCTCCGGCGGCATCCCCATCGGCTCCATCGGTTCCGGCCAGGTGGGCACGGGCTGGGTCGCCGCGGTCCAGTTGCCGGGCACCTCGGTCTGGGTGACGGACACCTCCTCGATCGGCCAGATCGGGTCCCCCGTCTCGCGGTTGAAGGCGAAGATGAGCCCGGTCTTGTTGGTCTGGACAACTGCGGGGACGGGGTCGCCGTCCACCGTGAGGTCGACGACGATCGGGACGTTGGGCAGGTCGTAGTTCCACTGGTCGTTGTGGACGATCTGGTAGTGCCAGACGCGCTCGCCGTTTGCCGCGTCGAGGGCGATCACGCTGGTCGAGAAGAGGTTGTGGCCGGGGCGGAAGCCGCCGAAGTAGTCGATCGTGGGCGGGTTGGTGGGGATGTAGACGATCCCGCGCTCGTAGTCGGCGGACATCGGCGCCCACGAGGAAACGTCCCCCGTGTACTTCCACGCGTCGTTCTCCCACGTCTCGTGCCCCTCCTCGCCAGGGCGCGGGATGACGTGGAACTTCCACCGGAACTCGCCGGTGCGTGCGTCGAAGCCGAGAATGTCGCCCGGCACGTTCTCAATGCGGGTCTGGTAGTAACCCTGCTCGGCCGAGTTGCCCACCACGACCGTCCCGTTCACCACGATCGGCGGCGACGATGTGGTGATGTAACCGAGTTCGCGCGGGATGCCGTAGTCGGGATCGTAGTCGTCCTCGAACCCCTCCCACGGCGCCCAGCCGTCGATGAGCGGCACCAGCATGTCCACCACGCCCGTCTCCGGGAAGCCGTCGATGGGGACGGGCTGGCCGAAGCCTTCCAGGTGACGCCCGGTCTTCGCGTCGATGGCGTGCAGGAAGAAGGCGGGCGAGGTGTAGTAGATCACCCCACGGCCGTCGATCTCGCCGTACGCGACGCCCTTCCCGTAGTTCTGCCGCATCGAGCGTTCCCAGCGGGTGGTGTTCGGCTCGCGATAGGTCCAGAGGGTCTCGCCGGTGGCGGGATCGATCGCGGCCACGGTGCGCCTCTGTCCCGCTACGGTGTACAGGATCCCGTCGATGTAGGTGGAGGTCGACTTCATCTGCTGGTCGACGTCGGGGCCGAAGTTGTCGGCGTGCCACACCCACGCGACCTCGAGGTCGTTGAAGTTGTCCGCGTTGATCTGGTCGACGGGAGAGTAGCGGGTCCCCCATGCGTCGGCGCTCTGGAAGCGCCACTCTCCGTGAGGGTTCTGGCGCTGCTGGGCGATGACGGGGGAAGCGAGGGCGATGAGGAGGGCAGGGAGGAGCAGCCCGGGGACAACGCCGCGCGAATGCATCGCCGGCCGAATGCCGCATGGCCGCGAGCGGCCACCCCGCGGGGCTGAAACGGGCTGCGCTGACCGCCATTGTTTCATGGGAATTCCTAGGGGGTTCTTTCTGAGGGCTGGTGGGATCGGTTGGGGGCTGCATCAGGGGACTCCTGGCAGTCCGTGGACGAAGCCGCCCTACCACTTGCGGCGGTGGGGCGCCCGGGTGGCAAGGCACAATAAACAATGGTACGGCCACGGGTTGCGCAGGGCCAGATGGCGCCGAGGTGTGTGCCGATGTGTGGTCGCCTGGTCAACGGGCAGTGTATAGCAAAGTTTCCATAATGGAAACCAGCGTTTACATCGTGAAGAATACGAGTTGCTTCAAGACGCATCGCCGCTCGCCTGTCGGGAGTTTATTTCCTCGACTGTCAGGGTCGTGTCCCGGAAGTTCGTGTGCTTGAAGTAGCCAGTCCCGGCCAGGGGATTACCGGGACCCATACCAGGAGCCCGTGGAGAAAATCCCCCCGGCATTCGACCGGCGCTGCATCCGGCCTGGCCGCTTCGCTTCACCTACCCACGATGTAAAACACACATTACATTATGTCATGTTTGCTATACATTCTACCCCTTTGTGGCTTCGCTCTGCGTTGCTCCTCGGGCGAATAGCCCTGCTATTCACCTCTCGTCGCTCCTTGCCAGCCCGGCGCCTCACCGTTCTCGGTGCTCAGGCGGCTTTATCCACGGACTCCTACGCTTCCGGCTCCCTGCACTCGAAGTTCTCCTCTCGCATCGGGTCTCCCGAGCCCTTGTAGACGGCTTCGGCCGGCCACGCGCAGATGGGCCGCTGCATCTCGACTTCGCCCCGGTTCGTCTTCGTCGCGATCAGCCATTCGGGCGCTTCCCCCTCCTCGACCCACTTCTGGATCGTGGTTATCCAGTCGACCTCTGCCGGACCCGGACCGCCGCCGCAGTGCTGCACGCCCGGCAGCATGAACATGCGCAGATAGTCGTCCACCTCCTCGTCGCCGGCGGCCACGCCCTCGTAGTAGCTGACGGTGCCCTTGGCCGGAATGGCCGCGTCGGACCAGCCGGTCCAGAGGATGAGCCGTCCGCCCGCGGTCTTGAAGGCGCTCAAGTCGGTGTCGGTGGCGTTGAGCAGCTTCGCGGTGCGGCGGGTGTCGGCCTCCCAGGCGGCGTAGTCGCTGAAGTCGTAGGTCGAGTAGTCGAAATCGGGGTTGTCGAAGATGATGTACTTGTGCATCTGGGTGCCGAAGGCGTAGTGCAGGTTCGGGGTGCCGGACCCCCCTCCCCCCGTGATCCACATTGGCCATTCGCCCGTGGCCTCGCCGCCGTAGGGATACCCCGGATGGACGAGTTGTCCCCCGACGCGCGCGCCACCATAGATCATCTCGGCGGCGCGGCGCTGTTCGTCGGTGAGCCCCGGAATCGACGCCAGATCGATGTCGCACGCGAGGGGATTCGTCATGAACCCGTCCTTGACGCCGTCGTTCTCGTCGCACGCTTCGAGGATGGCGGTCTCGAGCGCCATGGCCGCTTCGGCGTCGATCACCGGCGTCGAGAGATCGTTCGGATCGGGGTACAGCGCCTGCTGGGTCTGCAGGAAAAGAGCGCCCAGGCCCGTCCAGTGGTACGCCGGCGCCCCGGCCACGATCCCGTCGAAGTCGTCCGGGTAGCGCTGCGACGCCATCATCCCCTGTCCCCCGCCCCGCGAGCACCCCATGAAGTACGAGTAGTCGATGTCGCGCCCGTAGTAGATCCGAATGATCGTCTTGGCCGTCTGCGCGGTCACGTGAACCGCACGGTGGCCGAAGTTGACCTCGCGGTCGGGGCGGTTGAGCGCCCAGCTCGCGTCGGTGCCGACGCCGCGATGACCGGTGTCGGTCCCGACCGTGGCGAACCCGCGGGTCAGCACCCGGTTCGACCCGAAGAACCCCAGCGCCTGGTTCTGCACGCTGCCGACGTACCCGCCGCCGCCGCCCATGATGAAGCGGCCGTTCCAGTCGGCGGGCTGCGGCAGGAGGAGTTCGAAGCGAATCTCGGTGTCGATCGTGCCGCGGACCCGGCAGTGGACGGGGTCGTATTCGGTGGCCTCGACCGTGGAGACGTCGTCGAGGGTGAAGCCGCTCCAGGCGAAGGTGGCGAGGTCGTCGCAGGTGGGGGGTGGGGAGGGGTCTTGTATGAAGGCGTGTACAGGGTCGGAGAGGGGGTGCGGGCCGACGGCGCCGAGGGCTCCCAGCGCGGCAACCGAAATCGTATGGCGACTAAAGGGGATCATCTTCCACACCATGGTTGGAGTGCGTGGGTGCGGCATTCCTGGGGAACTGGTGCGCGGCCAGCTTCAACGCTCCAATCCGGAACGTCGCCCATTCTTCTCCAGGTATGACTCATAGCACGTAAACTACTGGCTGTAACGAATCTTCCACCACTTGACCGGTCACGATTCCAATGAGATTCCCGGTTGCACGCTGCTTTGGGTCCGTTGCCGTTCTTTCCTCCGCCGTGCACCTGATGGGTCCAGACCGTCCTCCAGCCCATTGGAAGACCGTATCCGGTAGCTTGTCGGCCACTTTGTGGCATTTGTGGCGGACATGTATCTCCACGCGTCTGCACAGTTGCGCGCTTCAAGGAATACGAGTATTTTCGTACCGTTCTTATCGTAGACCCCTAATCAACCATCCGGGGCAGTCAACAGGATCTGGCCCGAAACTCTCGGGCCGGGACGCCGTTCGAGATTCCCACCGATGATCGCTCGCACTTTCGTTTTCGCTGTCACCGCACTCGCTGCCGCCTCCGCCTCCGCTCCCTCCGTTCCCGCCCAGCAGCTCGTCGAACTCCCCGCCGAAGACCACCCCCTCGACCCCGCCTTCGAGGAGGTCTTCCGCGTCGGTGCGATCGACGGCGAGCCCTGGGAGATCTTCTCGACGCTGGTCGGAATCGAATTCGACGCCCGCGGCAACCTCTACCTCTTCGACGGGGTTACGCGCGCGGGGGCACCCGCCAGGCTCGTGATGCTGGAGCAGCTCCGCGTCCTCGTCTTCAGCGCCACGGGAGCCTTCCGGCACGAATTCGGCAGGATGGGCGAAGGGCCGGGCGAGTTCAGCTGGCCCATCGGCTACACCGTGATGCGCGACGGAACCACGGTCGTGAACGACGTCCGGCACGGCGGCTACCAGCTCTTCGACCCGTCGGGAACCTTCGTCCGCATGGTGCGCGAGCCCGACGAGGTCGGGATGACCTCGGAGATTCAGGCCGACCCGCGCGGAGGGGCGGTGCTGGGCGAGACTTCCGCGATGAACATGGGGAGGGGGACAGGGTGGAATTCTCGACCTGTCCTGCGGCTCTCGATCGGCGGCGAGGTCGTTCAGGCCGATACGGCCGCGGAGGGCTGGCTACCCGATCGTTCGGCCCCCGAGGGGGAGGCTGCAGATGTGGCCAGGAGCTTCGGCCTGGGTGCATTCACCCTGCCCGCCGTCTTCGAGCCCGAAATGCTGTTCGCCGTGCTCCCGGACGGCACGGTCGTCCACAGCGATTCGTCGGCCTACCACCTTCACCTGACACACCCGGGTGCGCGCCGCGTCGAGCGCGTCATCACCCGGCCCATCAGCCCGCGGCCTGTGACGCAGGCGGTGAAGGAGGCGTACGTGAAGCGGCGGGACGCGGATATGGAGGCGCGGCTCCGGCGGGCCGAGGAGGTTGGAAGGAGACTGACGATCATGGGCGTCTCCGAGCCCCACTTCTACCCCGTACTCGCGGTGATCGAAGCCCTGGCCGCGACTTGGGACGGCCGCATCTGGGCCCAGCGCCGCGGAGACGCCCGGGACGGCGGTGAGCCGATTGACGTGCTGACCCCGGCGGGCGACTACATCGGCACCTTCCCGGCGGGAGCGACCGCAATGCCGGACGCCTTTGGCCCCGACGGCCTGGCCGCGTTCGTCGAGCTCGACGAATTCGGGGTTGCGTCGGTCGTGGTGCGAAGAATACCCGCGGCCGTGCGCTGAAGGACGGATGCAATCCGAATCGGAAAGGACGACCAACGATGACTCTTGGCAAACACGCGATACTGGGACTGGCAGCTTTCGCGATCGCCTTCCCCACCCGCCCCCTCCCCGCCCAGCAGCTCATCGAACTCCCCGCCGAGGACCGCCCCCTCGACCTCGCCTTCGAGGAGGTCTTCCGGATCGGCACGGTCACCGGTGAGTCGTGGGAGATGCTGGGCACGGTGCGCAGCGTCGCCTTTGACGGCGCCGGCAATCTGTACATCTTCGACGGCACCGGTGGAGTGGGTGGACCCTGGGTCGACCCGCGCATCCTGGTCTGCGATGCGACCGGCGCCTTCATACGCGAGTTCGGCCGTTCCGGCGAGGGACCGGGTGAGTTCAATTCAGCCGCGTCCATGGAGGTCATGCGGGACGGCACCGTGGCGGTCAGCGATGTCGGGCACCGGGCCTTCCAGATCTTTGACGGGTCCGGAGCGTTCCTGCGCATGGTCCGCGTGGGGATGGAGGCCTTCGCACTCCTCATCCCCCTGCAATCGGCGGTCGACCCGCGCGGCAACGGGGTGTACGCGATCCCGTCGAGTGGGCGGGCCGCGATGGCAAGGGGGCCGGACGCCCCCGAGCCGATCTCCCGGCCGATCCTTCACTTGAACCTCGAAGGCGAGGACCTGGCGGTCGACACTGTGGCCGAGGGGTGGCAGCCCCCTCCTCCGGCCACCTCCGGCGGAGTGGTGCCCGGGGTAGTGGTTGAGGGGCGGGCGGTGACCTTCGCCGAACTCGGCCTGGGCCAGACGACCGTTTTCGAGCCGGAGCTTCTGATGGCGGTTCTGCCCGGTGGACAGGTCGCATACTCGGACTCGTCGGGCTACGGGCTGAAGATGGCCGGGAACGATGGTGCACCGCCCGGCCTGGTCATCACCCGGCCGCTCGAACCGGAGCCCGTCACCCCGGCGATCGAAGAGGCCGAGAAGGAACGCATGCAGGCGCGTCGGCGGGCGTTCGGGGGAGGCGGCAGAACGAGGATGATCGAGGTGCGGGGGGCCGATGGCAGCGTCCAGAGTTCAAGCTACGAACTGCCCGAGCCCGCCTTCTTCCCCGAGCTTCCAGTGATCCATGCGTTGTCCGCCACCTGGGAGGGCCGCATCTGGGTTCAGCGGCGGGGCGGTTACCCTGAAACGGACGGGCCCATCGACGTGCTGACCCCGGAGGGCGACTACATCGGCACCCTGCCCGCCGGCACGACCGCGCTGCCCGACGCCTTCGGCCCGAACGGCCTGGCCGCTTTCCTCGAACGCGACGAGCTGGAAGTGGCGACCGTCGTGGTGCGACGACTCCCCGCGACAGTGCGGTGAGGGCATTCTGGAGACGGTCTCCCGGACTGCCTTGCACGCAGCCAACCGGTGCGACGGGTGAACACGTCCAACAGTAGCGACCCGCAAATCACATAGCCTCACCATGCAGGAGAAACTCCCCATGACCGCAAGGACCTTTTCAGCCACTGCCGTCTTTCTTCTCGCCGGCGCCCTCCCTGCCCCCCAATCCCCATCGGCACAGGAAGTCGTCGACCTCCCCGGGCGCGACCAACGCCTGGACGCCGACTTCGAAGAGGTCTTCCGCATCGGTGTGCTGGAAGGCGAGGACTGGGAGATGTTCGGCACAGTCATGCACGTCGAGTTCGATGAGAGCGGGAATCTCTACATCGTGGACGGCAGCGGCGGAATGTCCCTTGGGGACGGGACTCGCGTACTCGGAATGGGATCGGATGGAACGCGCGTGCTGGTCTTCGACGCTTCCGGCAACTTCCTGCGCGAATTCGGCACCTCGGGTGAAGGGCCCGGCGAGTTCAACATGCCGGCGGGGTTCGCGGTCATGCGGGACGGCACCACGATCGTGAGCGACTTCGGCCACCGCGCCTACCAGCTCTTCGACGCCGACGGCAGATTCCTGCGCATGGTGCGCGGGGGCAGCGGTCGCGTAGCGGGCAACCTGGTGGCCGATCCGCGTGGAAACGCCGTGTTCACCGGCAGCTTCGGAAGGCGCATTGCCTCGATAAGTTCCGGGGGCGTCGCCGCAGGTCCGCCGAACATCCCGCCCGATTACCCGGCTCGGCCTTGGCGGCGAGGAGGTGCAAGCCGACACCGTTGTCGAGGCCTGGCTTCCCCCGCGCGAGCAGGCCGATATCAAGCTCCCCGGGAATATCGGCGTCTCGGGGGATGGCAGGGCGCAGCTGGCCAATGCCCTGAGTGCTCTTACGCAGCCTTCCGTCTTCGAGCCGCCGCTACTGGCGGGGGTGTTGCCGGACGGAGGCATCGTCTACTCCGACTCGTCAACCTACGCCCTGAAGGTCACCCGACCGGATGCGGGCGAAGTGACGAGGATCATTCGGCGCCCCATCCAGCCCGAGCCGGTCACGCCGCGAATCGAGGAGGAGCATCGTGAGAGGCAGGAGGCCGCGCGGCGCGGGGGGTCAGGTGTGTTCATGCAGCTGCGAAGTGTCACCACGGGCGGCGCCAATCCCGGGGAGTCGAACCAGGCGATCTCCCTCGATATGCCCGAGCCGACCTACTACCCCGAACTCTCCGTGTTGCGTGACCTCTCCACGACCTGGGACGGTAACATCTGGGTGCGCCGCCGCGGCGACGAGCCGGAGAGCGACGGACCCATCGATGTCGTGACCTCCGGCGGCCGCTACATGGGCACCTTCCCGAAGGACGCGACCGAGATACCCGACGCCTTCGGACCCAACGGCGTGGCTGCGTTCATCGAGTTCGACGAATTCGAGGTCGCCAGGGTGGTGGTGCGGAGGCTGCCCGCGGCGGTGCGCTGATCGGCGACGCGACGACTCCGACCTGGACCCATCGCGGGCGTGGGCTTTCGGAAGGGAGAACGGTGATGACGACATTCTTCCCTGACAGGGCTGCGCCCCAGTCGGCAGCCGTGCTGGCGCTCCTACTGGGGACGACCGTGACAACGGATCTCCGGCAGACCGCCGTCACCGTGGCCACCCCACCTCAGGAATGCGCCCACGAGCTGATCGAGGAAATGCGCATCGGCTCGCTCTCCGGCACGGCCGAGTACTCCTTCTCCGACATCAACTCCATCGCGGTTGCGCAGTCCGGTGCGATCTACGTGGACGACGCCCACCCGCCTTCGATCCGCCACTTCGACCCGGGCGGGCACTTCGTCCGCTGGATCGGAAGGGCAGGCGAGGGCCCCGGCGAATTCCGTTCGAATGCCGGCATATCGGCCCTTCCGGACGGGCGGCTGGCGGCGTGGGACCGGCGCGGCCGGATCACGGTGTACGGAACGAACGGCGAGTACGACGAGATCATCAGGGTCGAAACGGAGAATCCGTGGGGCTATCCGTTCGTGGACCGGGCCTTCGTCACGGACGCCGCCGGCCGGTACTACCTCAGGATCTTCGCGTCGTCGCCGTACGGAACGGACCCGCTTGGCGTGGCGGGGATCCGGTACGGCTACGCGCGCCTGTCGCCGGAAGGATCCATCCTCGACACCGTCGCGGCCCCCCGGGCCGAGCGCCGGGAGACGGCCGAATCGATCGTGATCCACACGCGCGCAGGCGACCGTCATCCCTTCCCCCCGGCGATGTTCGACGCGGTAAGCCCCTTCGGCTACCTCGTGGCGGGCCACAACGCCACCTATGCCTTCTCGATTCTCGATCCCTCCGGCACGATCGAGGTGGAGCGGCAGGGATTCCAGCCCGTCGAAGTGAAGGCCGGGGAGCGCGCCGAGTGGCAGGCCAGAGTCGCCTTCGCCGAGCGGAGGTCCGGGGTGTCGTTCCGCGACGTTCCAGCGCGCAAGCCCGCCTACCGCGACCTCTGGGTCGACGCGGACGGCCGGATCTGGGTCCACCGCTACGCCGAAGCCGTCCAGCGAAGTGAGCCGATCCCGGAACTCTGGCTCGAGGACCCCGAAGGGAACGTGCCGCGGATCACCTGGGCGGAGCCGACGCTCTACGACGTCTTCGGGCCCGATGGACAGCTGCTCCGCTGTGTCAGGGTGCCCGAGGACGCGGAGGTGGTGACAAGCCGGGGATCGCTCGCATGGGGAATTCTGAGAGGCGTGCTCGACGAGGAATACGTGGTGCGCTGGCGGATCGAATAGGGGACCCGGCGGCGGGTCACACTCTGTGGCAATCCCTTGCGGACACTCCATCCGGCGCGTTTACCCCGGCCCCTCGCCACAGCACGACGACGCGGGACGCGGAACAATCTGACAGGGGCGCCCAGGGGGTGGGCCAACTTGACAGCTACGACGTCATGTCTTAACAATACGACACAGTGTCGCAATTCCTTCACTCGGAGACGCCACCTCGCCATGACCACACCCACCCTGCCCAACTCGGAACTCGCGGTCATGGAGCTGCTCTGGCGAAAGGGCCGCCTGACGGCCCGCCAGATCCTCGAGCTCCTCTATCCCGACGCCTCCCGACCGCAGCACGGCACCGTTCAGCGACTCCTGCAGCGCCTTGCCGCCAAGGGCTTCGTGCTTCGCGACCGCGGTCTGGGCGTGAACCTCTTCTCCCCTGCGATCAGCCGCGAGTCCTACGCCAGCGCCCAGCTCGAATCGCTCGCCGACCGGCTTACGCAGGGCTCGCTGGTGCCGATGATCACCCGGCTGGTCGAAGACAACAAGCTTTCCCAGGCCGAGATCGAGAAGCTGCGCCGGATCCTGGAGGAACAGGATGAGTGAACTGCTGCTTCAGATCGGCGCCACCAAGCTGGCTGTGTCTCTCGTGCTGGCCGGCATGGCTTGGACGGTGCAGCGGCGAGTCGGCCGTCCAGGAGTCTCGTACCATATATGGTTGCTGGTACTGGTTGTTCTCCTGGTCCCGGCGGTCGTCTCGCTTCCGGTGCTGCCGGCGGAACCGGCGGGAATGGCCGTCACGCCGGCCTCCGGCTCTGCTGATGTCGTGTTGGCGGAAACGACTTCCGGCCCGTCACGGAGGCTGGGCCCAGGCGCCCTCGCCGGTCCGGCCCTGGCGATCACGTGGCTACTGGGCACCATCGGGCTGCTGGGATGGTCGATGGTGCGAACGACCCGCTTCCGGCGCGTGCTGGCGAAGGCGTCCACGCGGGCGGCGGCGCAGATCCAGCACGAAGCCGCCGCGATCGGCCGCAGGCTCGGCCTGGCCCGGGTTCCCGAAGTTCTGACCGCGGACGCCCGTGTGACCCCGTTGGTGTGGTGGAACGGCGGGAAGGTGCGTGTGCTCATCCCCGCCTGGATCCTGACCGACCTGACCCGCGACGAACTCCGCGCCATCCTGGCCCACGAGCTGGCCCACGTGCGCCGACGCGACCACCTGGTGCGCTGGCTGGAGTGGTTCGCCTGCTCCGTCTTCTGGTGGAACCCGGTGGCGTGGTGGGCCCGCCGCCAGCTCCGCATCGCCGAAGAGTCGTGTTGCGACCGGTTGGCCCTGGAAGTGGCGGGTTCCTCTCCCAGGAGCTACGCCAACGCGTTGCTGCGGGTGGTCGCGAAGGCATCACGCTCACCCGGGTTCCATCCACCTCTCCCTGCCACCGCGGCCGATGGCGCCGGTCGCACCGAAACCCTCGAAAGGAGGCTCAGAATGATCGTTTCAACCGACATCCGTTCCCCCGCACGCCGCCGGGTGCGCGCCGCCACCTGGATGGCTGTCCTGTTCGCCCTCCCGTTCGGGCTCGTCTACTGCGACAGGCCGACCACGCCGATGGCGGGTGAAGAGGAGCCCGCAACCGAGGCGGAGACGCTCGAAAGCTCGGTTGGGAGCCTCGATGGCGACATCGCCGACATCCTGACGCGCCGCGAAGAGGAGATTCACCAGAGCATTCTGGAAAGGGTGGAGTCCGGCGAACTCGATGAGCATCGCGGCCGGCTGCTGAGTGCGTACGTCTCCGGGTCGAAGGCGGGGATCCTGATCCACTATGAGGGTCGGGAACTTACGATCAAGGAGAAAAGGACGGCTGTCGAGAAGCTCAGTGCAAGTGTGGACTGGGATGGTCTCGGACGCGCCGCTGCCTTCGACAAGTTGGATTTGGAGCGGGCACGCTCGATCGCGCAGCTGATAACCGAACTCCAGGAGCAAGAAGCCGAATTCCTCCGCAGGCTCCGTGAGCTCCGTGAAACCCGGTTGCTTGTGCCGAAGCGGCCGGAATTTCCCATAATCAAGCGACAGCTGGAGCGGGAACGGCCGTCCCATGCCCAGTGATGGATAACGACGGACGCTCCGTGAACCAATCCCGCTCCGCCGCCCTTCTCGCCCTCCTGGCCCTGCCCGCCCTTCCTCCATCGGCGAGCCCCCAGGAGGTCACCGTCCTCACCGAGGACCTGTGCACCTCATGCTCGATCGAGATCACCCCCGACGTCCTCCTCGGAGCCGACGGCGAATCCGTGATCGGGTCGGCGTGGGACATCCAGCGCCTCTCCGACGGCCGCTTCACGATGGCCTTCCAGAACATCTCCGCCTGGGCCGAATTCACCGTCTTCTCGGCGGATGGCTCGGACTTCCGCCGCGTCGGACGGGAGGGTGAGGGTCCGGGCGAGTACGCGCATGTGACCTGGGTCCGGGAGCACGGCGAAGAACTCCACGTCTTCGACAACCAGAGAAGGCGGATGACCGTGCTGAACCCGGACTTCGAGGTGGTTCGCACGGTGCCGGTACCGTGCCTGGTCTGCAACGGATTCGACATGGCCATGCTCCCCGGTGGTGCGGTGGTGCTGAACTACTTCATGCCCCGCGGCTCCCGCGAAGAGGCCTTCTCCGCCGAGGCCGGATTCGCCCTCCACATCCTGGCTCCGGATGGCGAGCCGCTGCACTTCCTGGACGAAATCCCCACGAAGAGCCCCCTGACGCCGACCGGAAACCCGCACCGCTTCCTGGACGTCGCGGCCGACGGGTCGCTGCTTTCCCTCCACCTGACCAGCTACCGGATCGACCGCTGGGATCCGGCGACCGGCGAACTGCTCCAGACCTTCGAGCGCGCCGCCGACTGGTTTCCCGACGGCCAGAGCCCGAGCCATTTTGCCGCGCCCGGCCGCCCGCCGGCAACCGGCACTCGAGCGATGCATCTGGACCAGTCGGGCAGGCTGTGGGTCTACATCTCCCGGCCTGCGCCGGACTGGGAGGACCGGCTGGAGCGGACCCCTCCCGACGCCCACCCGGAGTGGGGCCCGTGGAAGTACGGCCCCGGTTCGTCGGAGGCCGTCATCGAGGTACTGGATCTCGAATCGGGCCGTGTACTGGTGTCACAGGTGGTCGACCTGGAGGGGGACTGGGGGCAGTTTTTCGCTCCCGGCTGGCTCGCCGTCTACGACGAAGAAGTGATCCCGCAGTACCGGATGTGGCAGATCAGCCTGGAGGGGATGAACTAGACCAGACTAGCCCCCCACGATCGTCGCCCGCGTCACGAAGTCCAGATTCGGGAACTCCGCATCCAGGTATTCGTTGCCGCGCGCGTGAATGGACGGCGGGGACGGGCCGCGGCCGCGGGGCTGCGTGTCGCCGTATTCGGAGTTGATCTGGTCCACGACCTCCATCCCTTCGACCACCTGTCCGAAGGGCGAGAAACCCATCGCATCGAGCCGGCTGTTGTCACCGAAGTTGATGAAGATCTGCGTGGTGCGTGTGTTGGCTCCCCCCATCGCGTAGCTGACGAAGCCCCGCGTGTTACTCTGCACAACCGGGTCGTCAATGATCCTCTGCTCCTGCCAGGCAGCCGACACCTCGGGGTCCCCGTGCATTCCGAACTGCGCCATGAACCCCGCGATCACGCGGAAGAAGCGAACGTTGTCGTAGTAGCCGTTGGCGACCAGGTTGTAGAAGCGGTCGGCGCCCATGGGCGACCAGGCGCGGTGGACCTCGACGAGGAAGTCCCCCTTGCTGGTCTCGAAGCGGGCCTGGAAGACGTCGGGAGCGGTTTCGGTCAGAGCATCGGGTGTGAGAAGCATGGGATTGTAGGCGGGTTCGCAGGCGAGGAAGGAAAGGGTCCCCGCGAGTGCGAGGATCGACGGGATGCTGCGCGAATTGTTCACGGATTCCTCCGGTCGGACTCCTGTAGTGGAACGATGGTCGCCTCCCGAATGAAGTCCAGTTCCGGGAAGCGTCTCCTCAGGTAGCTGTTGCCGCGCAATTCGATCAGCGTGTGGTCCGGTCCCCGGCCGTTCGGCGCGCCTTCACCGTACCCGGAATAGAGCCCGTCGACGACACCCATCCCGTCGACAACCCTTCCGAACGGGGCAAAGTCCAGTGCATCGAGCTGAGCGTTGTTCGCGAGGTTGATGAAGACCTGGGTCGAGCGTGTGTTCGGCCCGCTGGTCGCGTAGCTGACGAAACCGCGCGCGTTGCTCTGCATGACCGGGTCGTCCTCGATGTTCCGCACCCGCCACGCGGCCGCCACTGCCGAGTCCCCGTGGATCCCGAACTGCGCCAGTGCGCCCCTGAGCACGCGGTGGAAGCGGACGTTGTCGTAGAAGCCGCTGGAGACGAGGTTGTAGAATCGGTCCGCTCCATTGGGTGACCACGCGCGCTGCACCTCGATGACGAAGACGCCTCTGCTGGTCACGAACCGGGCGTGGTAGACTTCCGGGGCGGTCTCGGTGAGGGCATCGGGCGTGAGGAGTATCGGGTTGAAGACAGGCCCCGACGTACAGGCAGAGAGGGCGAGCATTCCCACCAGCCCGACGGCAAAGCGGGGGACGAAGCGGGTTCGGTTCACGGATTCCTCCGGTTCGGCAGGTGTCTTGCAGGGTTTTCGGTCTGCGGCGGAATTGTGTCTCATTTGTCGCCATCTGACAACCAGGCCACGCTTGCCGGCTTCCGGCCCCTCCCGAAAAATGTTCAGGTCACGGCTTCCACAGTGTGTCCGGCACTCCCCGCAGTTTCTCTCCTCGCCCGGAGATCGACATCTCCCTAACTTCCGTGGGACATATTGCAACAAGGAGTCCATATGTTCCCCAGCCGATTTGCCGGAATTGCCGCCGCCGGTGCGGCCCTGCTTTTCGCGACCGGCACCAGCGCCCAGTCGCTGGAGGAAGCCCGGGCCGCCTTCGCGGACGGCCGCTTTCTGGAAGCTGCGAATCTGGGCGAAGCCCTTGGAACCTCCGACGGCTACGCCCTGGCCGCCCAGTCGCTCGCGGTCTACGCCCACTACGAGGCGTCCGAAGAGGAATGGGACGAGGTGATCGAGCGCGCGATGCAGATGGGCGACGAGGCGGTGCGCGCCGATTCGACGAACGCCGAAGCGTACTACCAGTCGGTCCATGCCGTCGGGAGGTTCGCCAAGCGCGCGGGTACGATCACCGCGTTGCGCAAGGGCCTGGGGGGCAGGACCCGCGACCTGCTCGAGGCGACGCTGGCCATCGATCCCGACCACGTCGGCGCCAATATGGCCCTCGGGGCCTGGCACGCCGACATCGACGCCTCCGGCTTCATCGCCCGCAAGATGTATGGAGGCAAGAAGGAGGAGGCCGTCGTCCATTTCGAGCGCGCGCTGGAACTGGCGCCGGAGTCGAAGGTCGTGTTGTACGAATACGCGATCAGGCTGCCCGATCTCGACGAAGAGAACGGCACGCAACGGGCCCGGGAGATGCTGGAAAAGGCGCTCGCCGTGCCGGTGCTGGACGCCTACGAGGACTACCTTCATCTGGACGTCCTGGACGCAATGGATGATTTGAGAAACCGGTAGCGGCCTCAGAATGGAGATTGATATGACCCCTGCCCGGCTTGCCCGGCTCGCCGTGGCCACGAGCCTCATGCTCGTCGCCGCCGAAGCGCGCGCGCAGACGATGGACGAAGCAAGATCCGCTTACGAGGACGGCCGCTTTGTCGAAGCGGCGGATCTCGCGGAAGCGATCGGGACCTCGGAAGCGTACGCCCTGGCGGCACAGTCACTCGCCGTGTACGCCCACTACGAGGCGAGTGAGGAGGAGTGGGAGGAAGTGGTCGAACGCGCGATGAGGATGGGCGAGGAAGCCGTGAAGGCGGATTCGACCAACCCCGATGCGCACTACCAGTCCGCGCATGCGGTCGGCCGGTATGCGCAGAGAATCGGAGCGTGGACGGCGCTTCGCCAGGGCCTCGCGGGCAAGATCCGCGATCTGCTAGAAGCGACCATCGCCCTCGATCCCGACTATGTCGACGCGATTCTGGCCCTCGGCGGCTGGCACGCCGACATCGCGGCCGAGGGGTTCATTGCGAGACGGATGTATGGGGGGAAAAAGGAAGAAGCCGTCAAGCTGTTCGATCGCGCTCTGGAAATGGCACCGGAGTCGAAGGTTGTGCTGCACGCGTATGCGATCAGACTGCCCTACCTGGACGAGGAAAACGGCCTGGCACGGGCCAGGGAGATGCTGAACAAGGCGCTGGAACTGCCGGTTATGGATGCCTACGAGGACTACCTCCATCTCGACGTGTTGGACGCCCTGGATGAATTGAGGGATCGTTAGCCGTCGGTCCCGCCCCACCACTCGCTGAAACATCGACGCCCCCCTGGAGACCCCATCATGTCATCCCGCACTTCCCGCCCATTCAAAAAATCACATCTCCCCCCCCAGCAGACGTACATGAAAGGACAAAAACACAAAAAATAAAAAAAAAAAAAAA
>VXOC01000283.1 GCA_009840215.1 Gemmatimonadota bacterium
CCCCACGACCGGATAGACCCTGTCCCCCACCCCCGGATACGACATCACCACCCCCGTAACCGAAATCACCACCAGCGGAACGAACGACCAGATCCCCACCACGTAGTGCCAGTTGAGTTTCCGCGCCGGCCCCCGAACGCCCCGTCGAAACACCAGGTTCTCCTTCAGGTTCTTCCGCGTGAGCCGGCGCGGCAGCCACAGCAGCGGCCCGGTCAGCAACAGGAACAGGAAAGCAACGTTGACCGCGCCGGTCACCGCCCGCCCCTTGCGCACCGCGCCCCCCGAGACGCCCAGCCAGCGATGCATCCCCTGCACGCCCTCGAAGAATCCTTCCAGGAGCGGAAAGCCTGTGCCCATCACCTCGCCCGTGTACGGGTCCACGAAGACGCGCCGGTCCCGCCCCGCGTGGACCTGCACGGCCGCGCCGGGACGGTTCCGGTACTCGATGGAGGTGGCCGTGAAGGGGTCGCCCGACCGCTCGCCCCACGCGACGGCCGCCCGCACGATCTCGTCAGGTGACAGCCGCGGCGCGTCCTCCCGCACGGCCACCGACCGTCCCCGCTCCGCCAGCGACATCACCGCGTCCTCGCACGCCAGAACGACCCCCGTCACCGCCATCGTCACGATGAACAACCCGGCGGCGAGGGCCACCGACAGGTGCAGACGGAACAGGACCGTGCGGATCAATTCCCGGAGCCGCTGACGCTGGGGGTCCGGCGCGGCCACTTCCCCGCCAGCGCGCGACGCGACCCGGTGTCGCACCAGGGGCCTCCCCCCGCCGACTGCCTTGCCGCCCGCGGAAAAACCCGGCGGCGCGCTAGTCGAGCCTGACGTACCGCTCCAGCCGGGCGACTTCCTCTTCGTCGACGTACTTCCCGATCTCGCGGCGGAACTGGTCCATGTCCGTGTACGGGCGGTACTCCTCGAACTCGTGCGCCATGCGGTCGCCCACGTCGGGAATGAGAAGGATCTCCTCGGTGGAGGCGTCGTTGAGGCTGAGCGGCAGCCAGAGCGACTCGTAGGCCGCCAGCGCCGCCTCCTCGCCGATGGTGCCGCTCAGGACGGCGTGGACATCGACCATGTTCGCGAAGGGCCGGGCAGCCGCGAGAGCCGCGACCGCTGCGTCGGTCATCCCCGCGACGGCGCCGAGAGCCTCGGCGGTGGCGTCGTTGGGATTGAGGAGCACACCCGGTGCGGCCGCATCCGTTGCGGGCGTGAGGGTCGCTGCCTCGATGGTCTCGGGCGGGGCGGCGTCCTCGGCTTCACCGGAATCGGAGTCGGCACCGCCGCATCCGATGGCGAGGACCGACAGGAGAAGGATGCCAACGGGCACAAAGAGTCTCTTGGAGCGCATGTCTGCTGTTCCTGTATCGATTTGGTCGGGGAAACGACCGACGGCGTGTCGGACGCACTTCCATCCGGGGCGCGCTCGCGCACCCTGAAGACAGCCAACATACGTCGGCCGTTAGGGGTCACGCCACGGTGCAACCCCTGTGACCTGGTCCGGTCACCGGTCCGCTGACGAATCCGCGCCGAAGCCGGCGGATTCCGTCCGCGGACCGCTAATTTCCGGTCGAAGTCGTGTCGGGATCGTCGGCGTCGGGGTCCTCATGCTCCTCCTCCTCTTTCCCTTCCCCTTCTTCGCCTTCCTCGCCCTCGTCCATGTCGCCCTCTTCGGTGGCGGCTTCTTCGAGCGGCGTCGCCTCCATGGTCTCGGCCTCTCCGGCCGCGTCTTCCGAATCCGCGGATTCGGTGTCACCCCCGGCACACGCGAGCGTGAGTAAGGGAACGAGAACGAAAGCCAGCAGCAGGCTAAGGGTCCTCTGTCGCATCATTCCTCTCCTCTCGGCGAGTGGTGTGTGCGGTATGAGCTTCGGGATGCAGATTTGCATACCGTGTCCCATCTTGGCCACGATAATACGCGCGCGCGAACGGTCGCGCCAACGAATGCGCCCACAGAGGTGTCAAGTACCCGATGAGATGGAAGTCGGACTTCCGCAGCTCCCCCCTTCGCCCGAAAGCCGGATACGCAGCGCACGGTGCACCCCACAACTACCCGATCGGCCAGGTCTCTCCGCGCAACCCGGCCCGGCCCGGCGTCTCGCCACTTCCGGTGCCCGCGCCTTCTTGTTCACGGACTCCTGGGCCTTCTCCTCCTCGGGCCGGCCGACCGGGCCTCACCGCAGGAGTCCAACGGCAGGGACAACGGTGCGGTCACGCTGGAGGCACTTCTCGTTACCGAAGAGGTGACGATCCAGCTCGACGGCCGGCTCGACGAGGCGGTCTGGCAGGACGCCTCCGCCATCACCGACTTCACCCAGCAGGAACCCGTCGAGGGCGGCGATCCGTCCGAACGGACCGAGATACGGGTCGTTTTCGACGAGGACCACCTCTACATCGGCGCGATCCTGTACGACGACCTGGACGGCATCCTCGCCTACCAGCGGCAGCGCGACGCCAGCCTGGGTACCGACGACCGCTTCATGTGGATCCTCGACACCTTCCTGGACGGGCGCACGGGGTACTTCTTCGAGATCAATCCCGCGGGGCTGATGGGGGACGGGATCCTGACCGGGGGC
>VXOC01000047.1 GCA_009840215.1 Gemmatimonadota bacterium
CCCGGCGAAGCGGCCCGCGGGCCGCATGTCCACGATCTGGGTGTGGGCGGCGCCGATCGCCGTGAGGACATCGTGGGCAGTGCGCATGAGGTGTGGCCGGGGGTCGGGTATGAACGGTGCCGGGGCCTCCAGCGTGCGGATGGACGGACCCGACTCGGTCGGCAGTCCCGCGGCCATCCAGTACTTCATGCCGCCGTCCAGCACCGCCACGTTGTCGTGCCCGAAGTAGCGGAACATCCACCACACGCGCGCCGCGCTGAGGTTGACGCCGGAACCGTCGTAGACGACCACCGCGGAGGCGTTCGACACTCCGGCCGCCCCGGCGCACTCCCCGAAGCGGCCCGGCGGGGGAATGGTGTGGGGGAGTTCCTCGTCGGGGTCGCTGCACTCGTCGATGTCGAAGAAGCGTGCACCTTGAATCCGCCGCTCCTCGAACTCGCCGGCGGGATCACGCCCCGATCCGGGCAGATACCACGACCCGTCGAGGATCACGAGTCCGGGTCGGCCGAGGTTGGCGGCCAGCCAGTCGGCGGATACGGAGGGGGCGGGAACGGTCGCGGGTGAGGGCCCGTGGTGGTTTGACATGTTTCGATTGTAACCGCCGGCGCCTGGCGGCGCATCCGCGCAGTCGACGGGGGATGGGGCCGCCGGAGATCGGGAAACCGCGGCCGGTTGCGCCTTCGCCACGGTCGCGATTCCCGGCGCGCCACCCGTCACTTCGTTACAGTAACTCCATGATGTTGTGGACGCGGCTCGTGCTCTGCGCCTGGCTCACGGCGTGCGGATCGGGACCAGCTCCGCCGCCGGCGCCCGAACCTGCGCCGGCGCCCGGATCCGGGGCCCCGTCCGTGCCTGTTCGCCTGCCCGCGATTACGCCCCGCCCCACGCCTTCCCCCTGTCTGAACCCTGTCCAGGGCCGAAGCGCCGGCAACGCTCTCCTGCGCATCGGGTGCGAAGGGGATCTCGAGCCGGGGAGGGCGACCTGGACGGTCACCGGCAATACGGTCGTTCTCGAATTCCTGCCCGGGTCGACGGGACCCAGGGGCGCGGAACTCGTGGCCGCGTGGCCGCCGCGCGACCGGCCGCCGTGGCTGGGACACAGGATCGACCGGGTCGCGGTGATTGCGGACGGAGGCATCCGGGTGGAGTTCGGGGATCCGGCGCGTGATCCCGCGCGCCTCTTCGCGGACCCCAGGCTGGCGGGCGTTCCGCTTCGCGTGGAGGATGGCGACGTGCGGGATGCCATCGATGCCGACGCGGGGGAAGTCGTCACCCGTCACGACGAGTCGATCGAGTATGCCCGGTCGATCGGCAGAAACGTCGAGCCGGTGGGGTTCGACAGACTCTACCTGGTGGCGTTCGCGGGGAGCACCGGCGACAACGACGCCGAGGTCCTCGCGAACGAGGTGGGAATCGACTGGATCGGGCGGGGGGCGGCGTTGGCGCGGCGGTTGCCGTCCCTCCGCTGGGACCCGGTTGCGGAGATGTGCACGTCGGTCCGGGCGAGTGCGGCCGGCGACTCCCTGATCGCGCCGGTGGCGGACGAGCCCACTTCGCCGCCGTCACCCACCGTGAGCTATCCGGAGGATGATCCGGCTTCCCGGCAGATCGCCGAACGCCTGGTCTCGCTGGGGCTGCCCGGCGGGCCGCTCGCGGCCACCGTCGCCCAACTGACCGGGTCGCGCGAGCGAATGGTGGTGCGTCCGGTGGCGGCCGGCGGCGACCGCTGGAACCCCACGGATGTGGCGGCGGTGATTGCGGGGCCCGGCGGGCCCGTGCACCCGTGCTCCCTCTACGCGGAGGTGATGGACGGTCTGACAGGGTTCGACGGAAGCCCGGAACCCGCACTCCCGACCGTACTCCCGATCGGGGAGTCCGCGTCCTTTGCGATCGAGCCGTCGTCGGGGCGCCGTCCATGAGCTTCCGGACCCGCATCGTCATCGCCGCGCTGGTCGTCGCGTGGATCCCGGTCCTGGTGCTGGGACTGCTCATGCGGTCGGTCGGTGCCAGGCGGCTGACCGAGGCCAACGATCTTCGCATGCAGCAGCGCGGGGACGCGCTTGCGGCGGCCTGGCAGGAGGATGCCCGGCGCCTGGAGAACCGCCTGGAGAGCCTGGCGCGCCTGCTGGCGGAGGACAACGCGGTCAGGGTGGCGCTCAGGTCGAGTCGGGGTCAGGCGCTGGAGGACGCGGTGGTCCGTTTCGCCTCGGCCGGAGGTGTCGGGGTGGCATGCATCCTCGACGCCAGCGGCACGATCCTGGCGGCCAGCCACTTTCCGGGAGACGCGGGACGGCGCGATCCGGTGCTGGCAGCGGTGGCGGGTGTGACCGATGCCCCGGTCGTGGGAGTGGTGTCTCTTCCACGGGGCGATGTGGCCGCTGTGCTGAAAGCCCGCCGGATCGATGTGGGGGGCGTCGGCGTGGTTGCGGTCGTGGGGGCCGCGCTCGCGGAACTGGAGGCGGTGCCCGCGGGTGGAGACGTGTGGCTGCTGGCCCGTGCGGAGGAGGATGGGGGCGGGGCGGAACGGGTGGTGCCGGGGCCGGGGCGGGGGGGGGGGCGGCGCCCCGCGGCGGGAAAA
>VXOC01000355.1 GCA_009840215.1 Gemmatimonadota bacterium
ACAGGTGATCCGGGGGGGATTGCGGGCCGGGATCCGCGGATTCGTGTGGTCCAGGGCGGCGACAGCCGTTTCGGGTCGGTGGCGAACGCCTTCGGCCGCGCGGAGTCGCCGGCCACGGTGATCGCGGTGCACGACGCGGCGCGTCCGTTCCCTCCGCGCGCGGTGATCGATGCGTGCATTCGTCTGGCCGCGTCGGGTTGCGGGGCGGTCGCGGGGATCGGGGCCGTGGATACCGTCAAACGGACCGATGCGGACGGGAGAATCGTGGAGACGCCGGCGCGCGACGCACTCTGGTACGCGCAGACCCCGCAGGTGTTTCCGCGGGAACTCTTCGCGCGCGGCGTCGCGCACTGCCGGGCCGCGGGGATCGCCCCCACGGACGATGCCGCGATGGTGGAGCAGCTGGGGGAAGAAGTCCGGATGGTGCCCTCCTCCGCGACGAACCTGAAGATCACGCGCCCGGAAGATCTGGTCGTGGCAGAGGGGTACCTCGAGCAGGGACTCGTGTGACTTCGTACGAGGGAGCGCTGGGAGAGGCGCGTCGGCGTCTGGAGGCGGGAGAACTGGTGATTCACCCCACCGAGGCGGTGTACGGACTCGGCGGATTCCTGGAGGACGGGCCGCTGGCACGGCTGCGCGGCCTCAAGGACCGGCCGGCGGGTGGGTTCGTCGTGCTGATTCCGTCGGCGCGGAGCGTCGCGAACCTCCTCGATGCGGATGGCCGGGCGCTCGCGCGGGCATTCTGGCCCGGTCCCATGACGCTGGTCCTCAGCGATCCCGCCGACCGCTTTCATCCCGGCGCCAAGGCTCCCGACGGGTCCGTGGCGGTGCGAGTTCCCGCCCACCCCCTCACGCTGCGGCTCCTGCGCGATACGGGGCGGCCCGTCACCTCCACCTCGGCAAACCGCCCCGGGGCGCCGCCGGCGGTGACCGCGGAGGAGGCGCGCGAGGCGATGCTCTCCCTCGGAACGGAGCCGTTCGCGCTCGACGCCGGACCCCTTCCGGGGGGTGCCGCGTCCACCCTGGTGAGCCTGCACGAAGATTGTCCCATTTTGATACGGCAGGGCCCGCTCGACGTGCTAAGATTGAACGAAGTCATGCGTCGGCCGCTCTCCGTGCCGCCCGGCGGCGACAGGGGCGGCTGCGGAGGCGAGGGAAACTAGCGGTCCCGCGGCGGGCATCGGGAGGTACCCGCCGGGGGCGGCGAAGCGAGTCGAGGGGTTTTCTTGCACATTCTGTTCATCTGCACGGGCAACACCTGCCGCTCGCCCATGGCCGAGGCGATCGCGCGCCGGGCCATCGCCGAGCGCGGAATAGAGGGGGTGGCGGTGAGCTCGGCGGGGGTGGCCGCGTACGACGGCGCGCGTGCCAGCGGGGGAGCGCGCAGGGTGGCGGCGGAGGCCGGATTGGACCTTGAGCCGCACCGGAGCACGACGCTTACGGAAGCGGTCATGGCCACTGCCGACCTGGCGCTCTGCATGGACGATTTCCACCTGTGGCGGGCGCTGGAACTCGGGGGTGGCGAGAACTGTCGCCTCCTGTCCGAGATGGCGGGCGAGGGCGGCGCCGTCGCAGATCCCTTCGGGGGCGCGGACGACGTCTATCGGGCCACCTTCGACGAGTTGGAGCGGTTGGTGGAGGCGGTGGTGGCCCGTGTCGCAACCGGTGGTGATGCGCGTTGAGAGCGCAGGGAACGAGAGGACGGGTGCCAGCAGCATGACGGGACGGGTCACCGGGGGTCCGGCGATGTACGCGGTGCTGGGCGATCCGGTGGCGCATAGCCTGTCGCCGGTAATACACAATGCTGCATTTCGTGCTACCGGCCGGAACGCCTCGTACGTGGCGCGCCGCGTGGGCGCCGGGAAGTGCGGACCGGTGCTGCGCAGCCTGGCGCTGGGTGGGGGAGGGGGGAATGTCACCGTGCCGCACAAGGAGCGCGTGGTGCCGTTCCTGGACCGTCGCACGCGCGCCGTCGAGGCCACTGGAGCGTGCAACACCTTCTGGGCCCGAGAGGGAGAGGTCTGGGGAGACAACACGGACGTGGAGGGGTTCCTGGGTACGTGGCATGGGGTGGTGGCGAGGCCGGGAGACGGCGTCGAAGTGCTTTTGCTCGGCGCGGGAGGAGCGGCGAGGGCCGTGCTGCATGCGCTGTTGGGCACGCAGGATGTGGGCCGGGTGCGCCTGTGGAACCGGGGTGAGGAAAGGGCGAGGACGTTGATCGGACAGCACGGCGACTCCCGCCTTTCGCGGATCGGGGATTGGCGCGGCGAGTCGCCGGACGTTGTCGTCAACGCCACCTCCGTGGGGCTCGACGGACGGGCCGCTCCACTCGACCTGCGCGAACTCGCGGCACTTCCACGGGCCGTGATCGACCTCGTCTACGGGAGGGACCCGACGCCTCTGTGCAGGGAGGCGGCCGAACTGGGCGTTCCGACGCGGGACGGGCGCGAAATGCTGGTGCGCCAGGCGGAAGCGTCCCATGCGCGGTGGTTCGGGAGGCCGCCGCCACCGGGAGTGATGGCGCGGGCGCTCGAATGACGGTGTGGCGACGGACCGCGACGAGGTGGGGTGCGGGGG
>VXOC01000239.1 GCA_009840215.1 Gemmatimonadota bacterium
TCCCCACTCCGCGTCACCACCCCCCACCATCCCGTCCAGCACCCCCGCCACCGTCTCGTCGCACACCCTGAGCTCTTCCTCGTCCACGAACGTGTCGTAGATCCGGTCGATCCCGAGCCGGTTCAGCTCCTCGTCCCCCACCACCGGCGCCTCAAGCGACCCCGGCGCCATGTAGTGCCGGAACCCCAGCGCCTCGAAGAAGTCCTGGTCGACCACGATCGCCCCCGTCGCCACGATCACGTCGACCATGTCGCACTCGATCAGCGCGAGGAGCGCCTCCTTCAACCCCGCCGACACCAGCGACCCCGCCAGCGTCAGAATCACCGTGCCCCCCGGCTCCTCGACCATCTCGGCGAAGATGTCGGCGCCCTCCGCCAGGTTGCGCGCCTGGAAAGCGGCGTTTCGATAGGAGTCAATCACCGCCCGCCCGTCGAAGGCGGTCACGTCGATGTGCTCGACCGGCCGCGCGAGCAGCCGGCGCCTTGTCTCCGCATTCAACCGATCGGCTTCCATGTCCTTACGGTGCCACGGCGCGCGATCTCCCACAAGAAACCGGCCGGCAGGGCCCGTAAGCACCTGCCGGCCGGAATCCTCGGGGTTTGTCCCACCGCCCCCTACTGGAACGGCGACGCGTTGTTCTGAACCAGCACTCTGTTCATGTCCACGAGCATCGTCACCTCGGTAACGAGCAGTTGGGCATCGGGCCCCCTTCCGTCGTAGATCTCGACCGGCGAGTAGATGTCCATGGCGTACCGCGGCGTCTGCGGAATGTACGCCGGCACGACCGCCACAGTCCCCGCATCCCCCTGGCTGATGCTGGTATTCTGGTCGATTTCGCGGCGCATCATGGGCAGCTTGATCCCCAGGTCGGCCAGCCGCCGTCCCTCCAGCAGCATGATCTCCTGGCGGGCGAGCCAGAGTGCATGCCAGAGTTCGTCGGCGCTGTTCAGCCCGGAAACGCTGTCCGCGTCAAGCGAGGTCGCCGACACGCTTGGCACGGTCAAGTCATCGGCCGGACGGTCCTTGACCAGACCCGCACGATACGGACTATCGCTGTCCGCCCGGATCATGATCTCGGAACTCCGCGGCCTGAGGCTCAGATCCGCGTTGCGGCGCTCGTCGATGTCGTCGAAGCTGACCGTGCCGCGGGTCCCGGCCATGTTGATGGCGTTCACCAGCCCGGTCCTCGCCCCGGCCAGATCGCCACCGGCCAGCGCCGCCTCGGCCAGGATCAGGTGCATCTCCTCGGCCTTCGCGATCGCAATCGGCGACCCCCGCTCGGTGTACTTGGGATCCAGGAAGTCGAGCCGGGGGAGCGGCTGCATCTCCTGGAGCGCCCGCAGCACCAGGAAGAACACGGAAGTGTTGGCGAGGAACGCGTCATCGTACGATGGCGCGAAGAGGAGGTCAGGGGCGCTGCCCAGTGCATTGTTGGCCGCCGTGGCCGCCGCGGACGCGTTGCCCTGCAGGCGGTATGCACGTGCCAGCGCCGCCTGGGCCTGCGGCCCGAAGGCCGCCGCCGACTGCAGATCGGTCACGGCCTTTTCGAGGGCCGCCGAGGCCGGCTGGGCCTGTCCGTCCTCCTCGTGCGGCGCATGGGAGAAGATCTCTCCCAGGGTCAGGTAGGCCATCGCGCGGTAGTAGTGGGCTTCGGCGACGAGGGCCGGATCCGGGTTCGGGTCGCTCGGGATGATCACGTCGATCACGAAGTCGCCCAGGGCGCGCAGTTCCTGCACGTTCCAATACGCGCCGCTGGCGCTCGTGCCCGTCGAATTGACCAGGTCCGGTGTCACCAGGTGGGGTTCGTCCATGTCCACCACAATGCCCGTGCCGTGGATCGAGTAGTCGTCGCTGATGACCGACGTCGCCACCACGTAGGCGTTGATCATGCGGGCGAACTGTGCGCGCAGCCCCGGCATGAGCGCTTCGGTGGGGTTCTTCGCCTGCGCGAGATCGTCGTCGGTCGTCGTGGGGTTGTTCACGCTCGTGGGGTTGATGGCGTCACAGGCGCCGCCGGCCAGCGCTAGGAGGACAAGCAGCGCGAGCGCGGCCCTGTTCATGCCCCAACCGCAAATCGGTGTCTTGATTATGTTCATCTCCCTGTTCTCCTCGGAAACCATCAGAACACAACCTCCACCCCGAGCCGGTACATGCGGTTCGGGGACAGGGTGACGCTGCTCTCGCTCCCCAGCTGCAACCCCCCACCGAAACTGACTCCGTTGAGTTCGCCGTCGATGAGACGGTTTCGCGACCAGATCCACAGGTTGCGGGCGCTCAAGTACAGAGTCGCCCGGCTGGCGCCCACTCGCGACGCGAAACTCTCCGGAAGGAAGTACCGCACCGAAACCTCGCGCAGCTTGAAGTAGTCGCCGTCGTAGAGGAAGGCGTTGCGAGCAGCCGCCTCGCTGTATTCGCCCCGGACAGTACCGTCATGATTGTACTGCAGCGGGAAAGCATAGGCGCACGGCTCGTCCCGCTCTTCCGGCGGTCTCGTGTCGGTCACCGGATTGATCCAGTAGATTCCGCAACGGATCTTCTGCCTCCGCAGAATCCCGTTGAAGGTCGCCCATACCGAACCCCAGTCAAACACCTGGTGGCCACCGGCCCAATCCGCCAGCGCGCTGATGGCCAGGTTGTTCCCAACCGACAACGTGGTGTTCAGCCCCCCGCTCCTGGTGGGTACCGCACCTTTGCCGCTGAACTGCCTTATCGTGGCGTCGGGCAGGCTGTCACCATTGGTATCCGCCGGCATGGTCACGAACCACGCACCCACCGGACCACCGATGCAGGTATCCAGGTCGCCTTCCACTTCCACCTTCCAGCACCCCGTCACCCACTGCTGGGGCCGGAGACCGCCCACCGGGAAAGCGGGCACCCCACCCATATCGGTCACCTGGTTGTGGTTGAACTGGAAGTGGCCGCCCACGGACCATGCCAGGCGCCGAGTGTTTAGCACCTGCACGTTGAGGGTTGTCTCGACCCCGAAATTCCATATCTCGCCAACATTCTCCTGCTGCGTGCCGAGGCCGGTCACCGGCTGGCGCGGTACCTGGAAGAGGGCATCGGTCGTGCGTGCATCGTACACGGTGACGTCGAGGCCGGCGCGATTGGACCACAGTGCCGCGTCGAAGCCGACTTCGATCGTTGAAGTCTTCTCGGGCCGGAGTTCGGCGTTGCCCGGATTCGCAAACCGGGGCGCCGACTCGCTTCTGAACGGGGTCGCCGAGAAGGTCCGGTCCTTGAGGAAAGCGCCGGGGAACTTGCCGGTCTGGCCAAAGGCCGTCCGGAGCTTGAATTCGTCGACGAACGGGATGGACATGCCGTCGGACAGAACGTACGACACGGTAGCCTTGGGATAGAGCTCCGTATCGATTTCATCGCCGAAGCTGGAGCCCGCGTCGATCCGGAACCCGGCACCCAGGTACAACTTGTCCCGGAGACTCAGCTGCTCGTCCACGTAGAGGCCGCCGTTGAAGACCTCCACGTTCCCCTCGAAGGCGGTGATGACCGCGGCCGCATCGAAGTCGGTGGTCCCAGGAAGCGCAAAGCCGCGACCGTTGGCATTGATGATACTCTCTTCTTCCCGAAAACCCTGGAGTCCCACGGTGAGGGAGGAGGCGATCGAACCACCGGTGTTCTGCCAACTGTAGGTGGTCCCGGCGTCCACCGAGACCGAGGTGAAGGACCGGTCACGGCGGTTGAGTTGACCGGTCGGCTCGCCGGGCGTGAATCCGATCGGCTGGAAGACGCGCTGCTGGTTCGATCGGTTGTCCGCGCCCACGGTCAACCTGGTGGACAGGTTGTCGCCGATGTTCCAGCGGACCCCGCCGGAGAGAATGAAGCGGTTGACCGATTCGCCGATCTCGGGAAGAAGGAAGATGTCGAGCGCCTCGGCAAGGGTCGAAGTACCCGAGAATGCGAGCGCGTCGCCCACCTCGAAGGTCGTCAGCGGGTCCGGAATGGCCGCGCCGTTGAAAAGAC
This sequence comes from Gemmatimonadota bacterium, assembly GCA_009840215.1. Classification (GTDB taxonomy): domain Bacteria; phylum Gemmatimonadota; class Gemmatimonadetes; order Longimicrobiales; family Gaopeijiaceae; genus Bin94. Next base: position 3,982 of record VXOC01000239.1, read on the forward strand.
GCTGGAAGTTGTGGCGAACGTAGCTGCCGGAGAAATCGATGGCGAAGTCGTCGGTGACCGACGCCTGCAAGCCGCCGCGCAGGCTGTAGTTCGTGCTCCCGTCGCTGGGCTGCGTTCCGGTCCTGTCTTCGAGGCGCCCGCTGACGCTGTACGTGACATCGGCGGTACCACCGCTCACACCGAGGTAGTAGTTCTGGCTGGTTCCCCGCTTGAAATAGTTGTCCTCCATGAAGGTAGGTGACACGAAGCCGGAGTCGACGAGAGGCGTGAAGATCACCCGCGTGTCGAAGATGTACTTGAGTTCGGGGAGTTCCAGTCCGTGCTCCATGCGAGCGGTGACGCGCGGTGCCCCGGGCGACCCCTTGCGCGTGAAGACCTGAATCACTCCGGTCGCCGCATCCGCCCCGAAGAGCGTCGAGGCGGCGCCTCCCCGGGTAATCTCGATCCTCTCGATGTCCGTGGTGAGCAGGTCCGCCAGGGCCGAGGATTGCTCGCCGCCCGTGCCCGCGGAGGTGGCCTGATCGTTGTCCACTCTCACGCCATCGATGTATATGACAGGTGTCTGCGCGCCGAAGACGGACGACACTCCGCGGAAGTTGATCAGCGAACCCGTCCCGGGTTGGGCCGAGGTGGCGCTCACGGTCGCGCCCGGAACGCGTCCCTGCAGCACCTGGTCGAGGGACTGTACGGGCGCGAGCTCGAAGTCCTCGGCCGTGAGCACCTCGACGGTTGTGCCGAGGGCTCGTCGCTGCGTTTCGGCCCCCACCCCGGTCACCACGATCTCGTCCAGCGAGATGGCCGTCGGGGTCATCTCGATCTCGAGCGAAACCACCTCGTCGACCGTTACGGTCACGTTTGTGTCCACCTCGCCGTACCCGATGACGCTGACCCGCACGACCTGTTCGCCGGCGGGCACGCCCAACAGCACGAAACGGCCCGCCGAATTGGTCAGCAGGCCAATCCCCGTGCCGACTACGTGCACCTGGGCGTCGGCCAGGGGTCGTCGTGACACGCCGTCCAACACCAATCCCTGCACCGACCCCGTCTGGGCCGCGGCAGGGACCGTTGTGACCCCCATGAGCGCCACCAGCAGTCCGGAGATGAAACCGCCCGCGTACCGAATGCGATGAGGCGCCGGGCTGGCAAGGCACGGCGACAGGGGAACCAGCGGCACGACAACACTCACGAGTCGATCGACGCCCCCTCGCTAAACGTCCAGGTTCCTCACGTACTTCGCGTTCTTCTCGATGAACTCCCTCCGCGGCTCCACCTCGTCGCCCATGAGCCTCCGGAAGATCCCGTCCGCCTCGGTCGCGCTCTCCACTGTCACTTTCAGAATCGTGCGCGCGTCCGGATCCATGGTCGTCTTCCAGAGCTGGTCCGGGTTCATCTCGCCCAGTCCCTTGTAGCGCTGCACCGAGATGCCCCGGCCGTCCTTGCCGTTGGACAGCTTGCGGATCTCGAGGTCGCGCTCGTCGTCGGTGTAGGCGTAGCGCTCCGTCTTGCCCTTGTGGACGCGGTAGAGCGGCGGCTGCGCGATGTAGACGTATCCCTGGTCGATGAGCTGCCGCATCTGCCGGAAGAAGAAAGTCAGCAGCAGGGTGCGGATGTGGGCGCCGTCCACGTCGGCGTCCGTCATGATGATGATCTTGTGGTAGCGCGCCTTGCTGATGTCGAAGTCGTCCCGGATCCCGGCGCCGATCGCCGTCACCATGGCGCGGATCTCGTCGTTCGACAGGATCTTGTCGATGCGGGCCTTCTCCACGTTCAGGATCTTGCCCTTGAGCGGGAGGATCGCCTGGAAGGAACGGTCGCGCCCCTGCTTGGCGGACCCGCCGGCCGAGTCGCCCTCGACCAGGTAGATCTCCGAAAGAGCCGGGTCGGCGATCGAACAGTCGGCCAGCTTGCCCGGCAGCACCCCGCCCTCCAGGCCGCTCTTCTTGCGGGCCAGATCGCGGGCCTTGCGCGCGGCCTCCCGGGCCCGGGCCGCCTGCAGCGATTTCTCGATCAGCGCCTTTGCCGACCGGGGGTTCTCCTCCAGGAACGCCGACAGGTGCTCGTTCACCGCCGTCTCGACCGCGCCACGCACCTCGGAGTTGCCCAGCTTGGTCTTCGTCTGCCCCTCGAACTGGGGCTCCATCACCTTCACGCTCAGCACGCAGGTGAGACCCTCGCGCACGTCGTCGCCCGACAGGCTCTCGTCCTTTTTGAAGATCCTGTTCTTGCGCGCGTAGTCATTAATGGTGCGGGTCAGAGCCGCACGCAGGCCGGTCAGGTGCGTGCCGCCCTCGTGGGTGCCGATGTTGTTCACGAAGGTGTGGATGTTCTCGGAGAAGCCGTCGTCGTACTGCATGGCCAGCTCGATCTCGGCTTCGGGCCGGCTCGTCTCGAAATAGACGACCTGCGGGTGGATGGCGGTGCGAGAGCCCCGCAGGTACTCCACGAACTCGGCCAGCCCCCCTTCGTAGCGGTAGACGTCCTCGGTCTCGTCGTCGGTGCGTTCGTCGCGCAGCACGATCTCGAGACCCTTGTTGAGGAAGGCCAGCTCGCGCAGCCGGGCCGAGAGCGTGTCGAAGTTGAACGCCAGCTCGGTGAAGACCTCGGGGTCGGGCTTGAAGGTGACGAGGGTGCCGGTACCGCTGGCCGGGCCGATCTCCTTCAGCTCGGTGGTCTTGATGCCGCGCTCATAGCGCTGGTGGTATCGCTTCCCACCCCGCCGCACCTCCACCTCGAGCCACTCGGAGAGCGCGTTCACCACGCTCACGCCAACCCCGTGCAGCCCCCCCGACACCTTGTACGAGCTCTTGTCGAACTTGCCGCCCGCGTGCAGGGTGGTCATCGCCAGCTCGACCCCCGGGACCTTCTCCGTGGGGTGCATGTCGACGGGAATGCCGCGCCCGTCGTCGTCCACGCTGATGATGTTCTCCGGGCGGATTACGACGCTCACCGAGGAGCAGTGCCCCGCCATCGCCTCGTCCACGCTGTTGTCGACGACCTCGTAGACCAGGTGGTGAAGCCCCCGCGCCGAGGTGGACCCGATGTACATCCCGGGCCGCTTGCGCACGGCCTCGAGGCCCTTGAGGACCTGGATCCGCCTGGAGGTGTAGTCGCCGCCCTTGCCGCTCTTGCTGCTGCTGTTATCCGTGGCCATTGGGTCGCCCCGAAGATTGTGTCAGGTTGTCCTTCGTCTCAGCCAGACGGAAACGGATTCGCCCGATCGGCGGGCCCGCGCCCCTGGCGTTCAGCCGTTCCAGAATGAGTTCCCCCATCATGGACAGCTCATTGATCCAGGCGCTGGAGAGTACCTCGACCACCAGCGTCTCACCGCGCACCTCCACCGGCCGGGTCACGCGGCTGACCCGCTCTCCCACCGCAGCGGCCCATTCGTCCAGCGCCTCGAGCCGCGCCAGCGAGTCCCCCAGGCCCGTGCGGTCGAGGTAGCCGTCGAGCACCTCCGCCAGCGGCGTGAGGCGCTCGCCGCCACGATTGTGACCACCTGCACCCGTCGCGCCACTCCCACCCCCTGGTGGAGGCGCCGCCGCACCGCGTCCGGTCCGTGCCGGATTCGCCATCACGCCTCGACCACTCCCTCTCGAATACGCCAGCGCTCCAGGGAAGGTCCCCTCAGCCGCGCATCCGACTCCTTGGGCGCCGTAAGCACGACCTGCCCCGCGCCCTCGCCGGCGAGCAGCTCCATGACCTGCCGGGAGCGGCCCTCGTCCAGTTCGGCGAAGGCATCGTCAAGGAGAAGGATCGGTTCGGTCCCCCGCTCCCGCCTGATCGTGGCGGCTTCCGCGAGGCGCAGGGCCAGTGCGGCGGTGCGGCGCTGTCCTCCCGATCCGAAGGTCCGGGCCGGGAGGGACCTGCCCTGCGACGAGATGGTCAGGTGCAGCTCGTCGCGGTGCGGCCCCACGGTGGTGACGCCCCGTTGCGCGTCGGTCTCCCGGGTTTCGGCGAGGCGGACCTCGAAACGCTCCCGGACCAGGCCTTCATCGGCCCCGAACGCCTCGGCGCCGGCCCGTGAGCCACCCCTGGCGTTCCCCAAGTTCGGCCGGTACGTCATGGCGACCGGGTCGCACCCGGAAATGGCTGTGCAGTACGTCGCAAAGGGGCTCGACCAGGTCGTGGCCCACTCATGACGCAGGTGTGTGACCCGCGCACCCTGTTCCACCAGTCCCCGGTCCCACGCGACGACCGCCGCGGCCCCGGCATTCGCCTTGAGCGCCGCGTTCCTCTGGGCGAGAGCCTTCCTGTAACCCGCAAGAGCCTCCACGTAGCCTTTCCGGTTGAGGGACAGCAGGATGTCCAGAAACCTGCGCCGTGCGCGCGGACCGCCGCTGACCAGTTCCACATCCGACGGAGAGAAGACGACCGCGCCCAGCCTTCCGAGGGCGCCCGCAATACGGACCGCATCGGTACCGTCCACCGACACCTTCTTCTTCTTCCGCTTCCGATCGTAGCCCGCGGAGACCCTGGCCGGCCTGTCGCCTTCCACGGATCCGCGCAGGTAGAACACGTCCTCCGAAAACGCCGCCAACTCACCGTCTCCCGCGCCCCGGAAGGAACGGAAGCTCTCCAGGTAGTAGATCGCCTCCAGGAGGTTGGTCTTCCCCTGTGCGTTGTCGCCGATCACCGCCACCCCTTCCGGAGGAAAATGCAGCTCCTGGACCCCCAGGTTGCGGAAGTGGCGCAGCTCCAGTTCCCTCAAGACCACGAAGCGGGACGAGACCGCGAACGGGCGTTTCCAGACATATGGAAATATAACAGGATCCAGCTCGTCCGGGCCGACGTTTCAGGCCCGTTCCGGCATCCCCGCAAACCGCTGCTTCAGGACCCTCCGAAAAGGGGTCTGCGCTTCTCCAGGAAGGCCGCCATCCCCTCCTTCATGTCGTCCGTGGATGCCAGAAGCCCGAAGAGCGTGGCTTCGAAGGCGAGCGCATTCTCCATGCTGTTCTCCTCGGCCCCGTAGAGCGATGCCAGCGCCATCTCGACGGCCACCGGGGCGTTGCCGGCGATCCGCCCCGCCAACGTCCTCGCGCGGTCCATCAGTTCTTCGTGCGGGACAACCACGTTGGCAAGCCCGATCTCGGCCGCACGCTTCCCGTCGACCATCTCACCGGTCAGGATCATCTCGGCGGCGCGCCCCAGTCCCACCAGGCGCGCCAGCCGCACCGTCCCCCCGTACCCCGGTATGATCCCGAGCCCGACTTCGGGGAGACCGAACCGGGCACGCTCGCTCGCGATGCGAAGATGGCAGGCGAGCGCGAGTTCGCAGCCACCGCCCAGCGCGTAGCCCCCCACCGCCGCGATCACCGGCCGGGGGAAGCGTTCGATTCGCCGCAGGACCTCCTGTCCGGCCCGGCTCACCTCGGCCCCGGTCAGGGTACCCATCTCGGCAAGCACGCCTATGTCGGCCCCGGCCACGAACGCCTTGTCCCCCGCTCCCGTGAGGATGACCACACGGAGATCCCCATCGTCCCGGAGCGCGACAAAGGCCTCGTCGATCCCGGCGATGACCTCCGGATTGAGTGCGTTCAGCTTCGCCGGCCGATCGATCGTCACCGTGGCGATCCCGCCGGAAGTCTCGGTCCTGACATACCTGTTCTGGGTCATGTTCTGGCTTCGGGGGTTGGGGTTGGCCTGTATCCGGCCTGGGAGCGACGCTCAGCGTCTCACAATGTAATGGCTGGTTTCCATTATGGAATGTGCAGCATACAGGGGACTGTCAGATGGCAGAATGGGACTCTGCCAGGTCGGAATGGGACGCAAACGGCCCGGGGCGTAGCGGCGACCGCGGCGGCGGATTACCTTCCTCTGGCCTCCGGGACTCAGTGGACTCCCTGGTACGCGCGCTCTCCGGCATCGGGCCGGTTTCCGGGCCGCGCGCCCCGGGGTCCCGAGGCGAACGACGGGGCGGGGAGGTGGAGGACCGGCCCGGTTCGCGCGACAGATAATCGTTTACGAGGAATCCATGGCACGATCTCTCAACAAGGTGACGCTGATCGGCAACACCGGCGGCGACCCCGATGTGCGCAGCACCGCCTCCGGCAACCGTGTGGCCAAGCTCTCGCTGGCCACCAGCCGGTCGTTCCCGGATCGGTCGGGACAACAGCAGGAACGCACTGAATGGCACCGCCTCACCTTCTTCGGACGTCTGGTCGATGTGGTGGAGCAGTGGGTCAAGAAGGGGGACCGCCTCTATGTCGAGGGCCGTATCGAGTATTCCCAGACTCAGGATGACCGCGGTGGCACGCGGTACTGGACCGACATTATCGTGAACGAGATGATCATGCTGGGCTCGACGGGAGGCGGTCGCGCCGATCAGCCTTCCCAGGGCGCCGGAGGTGGCTTCCGACCTCCCGCACCCACCCCACCCATTACCGAACCCGACGACGACCTGCCCTTCTGACGGGGCTTGCGGGACAACGAAGCGAGGACACAGGCTCTTGGCCAACGACGCAATCGAGATGGAGGGCACCGTAACCGAGGTGCTGCCCAACGCGAACTTCCGGGTGAAGCTCGAGAACGGCCATGAGATCCTGGCCTACCTCTCGGGCAAGATGCGCAAGTTCTACATCCGCGTACTCGCGGGAGACCGTGTCAAGGTCGAAATGTCGCCGTACGACCTGACGCGGGGCCGGGTGACGTACCGCTACAAGTGACGGCCGCGCGGCCCGCCCGCCGGAGCCGCCGCGCTCACTCTTCCGACTTCCAGAGACCCATCAGATCCGGGTCGAACCTTGAAGGGTCGTTCACATACTCCTCGGCCCAGGCTTCGTATTCCGGCAGACTCAGGCGGTCGCGAATCCTGCCTGTAGCCAATCGAATCGCCTCGTTATGGGAATTCGGCGCAATCCGGTTGGAGGCCCGTGCCTCCGCCTCCGCCAAGGCGAAGACCTCCTCCGGCGACAGGGACAAAAGGGCTTCGGCCACCCGCGCGGAGCAGTAGTCTCTGTACTTCGCTCGAAGTACGGATTCTCCTTCCCGATCCGCCATCTTCTCCTTCCCACCTGTGTGAGTCCCGACTATGATACGGGAAAACACAACCGTTTACCAGATTCCAACATAGTCAATCCCGCACCGAACAGGTAACGGCGGGGGGTCGAAGCAAGGGGCAGCCCCGAACGAACGTTGTCCGGGGATGCCGTCCGGAGGAGCGGCGGGGAGCCGAGCCCACCGGCGGCGCCGGTCGCCCGAAGAGCAACGCGGAGCGTCGCCCTGGAAGGGGGTGCTACGGTTGCAGAAAACCCGGGGCGGAATCCGCGGGGAGCGCGGTCACCGGAGTGTCTCGCTGCTCAACTTCCCGGAGGCTGTGGTAGATGGCACGCCGCGTAAGGCCGTACTGAATGATCCGGCTGAGGAAGTCGGGGTCGGAGCGCTGAACCTCTTCGGCTTCGGCGGCGATATCCTGCGGGAGACGGACATTCAACTGGACGGAACGCGTGTTCCACATGAGCACTGGACCCCTGGATCAAGTAGGTTGGATTGTTGTTCGGTTTCTTCTCGGAATCGGTCCCGCACCGGAACGCTCGCGGCGGCGTGTGGACCCGTCGTTCCCCCGCTTTCGACCGACGATCAACAATGGGGCCGGGAAGACCGATTCGCAAGGAGGGACCATCCCAACCATCGATTCACATAAATTGTTGCAGGACAACAACTTACGAAAATTCGCACTGTCTGCAAACCACTTGTTTCCGGGGGAGTTACCGAACCTTTCGGTGACGGAACGGAAACAGCCTAAGTGTCAAAACGATAACGATTTGTATACATTCGGCGAATGCATGACGGGATGGGAAACAGAAACGGATTTTTCGCAAAAAATCAGGAGCAATCGCTCTGCTCGGGACAAGCCGGTTCGGCCCCGTCGTCAGGGCAGTACGGAGCGCAGGAACGCCCCCAACGCGGCCCCGTCGAACCCCCGGAAGCTCCTCCTTACCTCCCGGGCCGTATCCTCGAGGAAAATGTGGGCCGTGTGGTACCGGCGCGCATGGCCTGATTGGCGGAAACGAAGGAATCCCCGCCAACGGGTTCCGACGGCGAAGACGTGCAGCGAAGCGACCCAGGATCGCCCCTCGTAGTCGAACCTCCGCTCCTCGATCCTGGCCGGCTCCGCCGGGGGTGAGACCGGTGCCGTCTCGCTCGAATCCTCGATGTGCCGGATGGGATGGCACGCACGGTCGGCCAGCCACACTTCGAAGGGTGGGAGCGGCAGGAGATGCTCCGCGAAGCGTGTCAGCGTCGCCATCGGGTCGCGCGAATCGTGCACTCCTTCCTCGACGGCCCAGTCGCGTGCCCTGCCGTAGAGCTCGCGGATCGCTTCGCGGGGAATCAGGCGCACGAGCCGGTCCGCATGACGGCGCCGGTATGCGAGATAGCGAAAGTACAGTACCTCGGGCGTCTCCGCGGGGGTGTCCCGGGGGGTGGTCCACGCCCTTCCGACACTTTGCTCCATGCTCTGCAAAGCCGGCCTCCTAGTAGCCCGTGGATAAAGCCCCGCGAGCACCGAGAGCGGCGAGGCGCCGGGCTGGCAAGGCGCGACGAAGGGGGAATAGCAGAGCTATTCGCCCGAGGAGCAACGCAGAGCGGAGCTGCGAATCGCTGAAAAGTATAGTAAACATGACTTCTTGGAAACTGGAGTTTACGGCGTGATCGGGTCGGCGCCGCGGTCCAGCGCGGATGCATCGCCGCTCGAATGCCGTGGGGATTTTGTCCACGGGCTGCCAGTCTCGTGTCCCGGGGAGTCCCCGGCTGTTCGACGAGGGGATGTCCACGGGCTAGTGAACCGACATCGGGGTGATCTGTTCGAACCCCGGCGCGGTGGTACCGTCACTCTCGGAAGCACTCCCGGTCCCGGTTTCCGGCACTTCGCCGCCCAGAGCGAACCTGTCGAGAGTGGCGCGCTCACCGAAGGTGGCCATCAGACCCTCTACCGACCGGAACCTCTCCGGTTCGAAGCGGGCGAAGAGGTGGTTGAGACCGCGCCGCATGGCCAGCAGACTGGCGCGGAGCTCGGCAAAGGTCACGGGCACGCCGAATCGCACCTCCCAAGCCGGGGAGGCGCCCGAAACCGCGGTGGCCGAGCGTTGCACCGACAACCCCGGGAAGATCTCCCGAATGGCGACCTCCACCTTCCGTCCGATCGATGGGCCGGCGGAGTGGAAGACGAGCGCGTTCGCGTCGTAGTCGAGGTGGACCCGGGTGACTTCGCCTCTTCCCGTGACGATTCGTACCACAGTGCTCTCGTGCAGGTCCAGATCCTTGCAGAGATCGCGGAAACCGATCCGCAGCAGCGTGGGGCGGGTGAGGTGGGAGAAGCCGCGCCGGTCCAGAACCCGCAGGGCCAGGTCGAAACAGTAGCGCCTGAGTTCGTCTGAGGGGCCCGGGGCCGTCACCGCCGCTTCCCTTCCGGGGCCCGCCAGAGCGCGGATGTGTGCGAGCGTGGGCTCGTACACCCAATCCAGGATGACCAGTTCGGAGGCGAGGTTCAGGTACTTGACCTCCGCCGAACCGAGATCGATGGCGCGCACGGCGGACGCGAACCGTCCCTCCACCACCACCGCCATCCCGATGTCCTGGATCCGCCCGCCGGTGCGATAGAGCTCGTGGGCGTCACGGTAGTGGACCACGGCGCGAGTGAGGGGAAGTTCGCAGATCCCCGGCACATCGGCCATCGCCTCGGGGCGGCTTTCCGTCGTGATGATCGGGTGCATGGGCGAGCCGGTTGGAAAAGGGGGGGCGCGAATGGTAAGCATTTGTTTACGGACCGCGCAAGGTGGGGTCCCCGGGGGTGGAGCGCAGAGGTGGAGGAGGTGGGATGCGACTTGCCAGCCACCGGGCCCCGCGTCTATCATTAGCGTCCGTCTCCGGTCTTTCCTGGAGACGCGGTCGGCTGGAGCGGTGCTTCAGGCGGCTTTCGCGATCCGCGGAAGAAACGCGCCGGCGGTCCCGGCAAACATGAACGGCCTCTACAGCGGGGTGATCCGGTTGGAAGTCTTCGTCAAGGAAAACGAGAGCCTGGAAAGGGCTCTTCGCAGGTTCAAGCGCAAGGTCCAGCGCTCGGGACTCTACTCCGAGCTCAGGAAGCGCCGGTTCTACGAGAAGCCGAGCGCACAGCGGAAGCGGCGGCGGGAGGCGGCGATCCGCCGTGAGCGCAGGCGGCAGCGTCGCACGCGCCGGTAGGGCCCCCTAAACCTTCAGGGCCACCGGCCCTTCGGGCGTCCAGTCGTAAAAACCCGCGCCCGTCTTGCGCCCGTAACGCCCCATCGCCACCAGTCGCTTCAGGAGCGGCGGGGCGGCGTAGCGTTCCTCGCGGTACTCGCCGTACATGATCTCCGCGACGTGCATGAGGGTGTCGAGACCTACGAAGTCACCCAGCGTGAAGGGACCCATGGGGTAGCCGCACCCCAGCGTCATGGCCTTGTCGATGTCCTCGATGGTGGCGACGCCGCGCTCCAGCTGGCGGATCGCGTCGAGCATGTAGGGAACCAGGAGCAGGTTGACCACGAAGCCGGAGTTGTCGCGCGCGGCGATGGGTACCTTCCCGACCCGTTCGGCGAAGGCGGATGCGGCGTCGAAGGTCTCCTGGCTGGTGACGATCGTCCTGACGACCTCGACCAGCTTCATGACCGGCACGGGGTTGAAGAAGTGGAGGCCGACGAAGCGGTCCGGACGCGAGGTGGCCGCCGCCATGTCCGTCACCGTCAGCGAACTCGTGTTGGAGGCGAAGATCGTCTCTTCGGGGCAGATGCCGTCGAGTTGGCCGAACAGCTCGTTCTTGGCGTCGAGCGACTCGATGATCGCCTCGATCACCAGGTCGCGGTCCGCGAAGTCATCCAGCGAGGTGGTGAAGGTGATTCGCGCCAGCGCCTCGTCACGGGCCGCGGAGTCCAGCTTCCCCCTCCCCACCGCCCGGTCCAGCGACTTCACGATCCTGGCCTTCCCGGCCGCGAGCGCTCCGTCGTCGATCTCGCGCACCACAACGTCGCAACCCGCCTTCGCGGATACCTCCACGATGCCGCTCCCCATTAGGCCGCAGCCGGCCACGCCTACCTTTTCGATCGCCAATTCGAATCTCCCTGTTGTGTTTCCATCATTTCCCGCGCCACCCCGTGGAAATGGCGCCGCACCCACCGTCTCCACGCCGGCGGCGGCGGTTCGAGTCCCTTCTCCTTCTCCAGACCATCCAATACGCCCTCGACCTCGGATTCAACGTCGGCCACCCGGCGGCGGAAGCCCGGCCCCGCCATCAGCGCCACCACCACCGAGGTCAGCAGGCCGGTCGCGACGCCGGCCGCGAGGAACGCTCCAACCGCGAACAGCGAGGGGGGAAGGCTTAATCCGACCCCCACCCCCGCCGCCACGCCCGTCGTGCACGCGGCCATCACCCACCAGTTGCGGTAGTTCGAAGCGATCCCCGGATCGACGCGGATATCCACCTGCGTCGATTCGGCCCCCATCCGGTCCAGCCGGACCTCGACGAGCCGCGACGACGCGACGTAGTGCTTCCGCGACCTGAAGCTGGCCGCACGGGCCACCCTCGACACCCAGTCGACCGCCGGCCGGTACTGCAGCAGGTCGTCCTTGCCGCGCACCCGCTGCAGCAGCTGTCCGCCCACCATGAAGTCGTCCAATTCACGCCGGACGCGCGCCCTGGGCCGCTCGATCGTGCGCCTGGCTACCACCTCGTCGCGGAGTAGAAGCATGCGGAGCGCACCCTTCCATCCCCCCTCCACCCCACCACCCCGCGTCCGCCGCTCGGCCAGCGCCCGGCGCACATGCCGTTCCGGAAGTCCCACCTCGCGCCCGATGCGCACCACCTCCTCATCGCTGAAGGCGTCAGCGGTGCTGTCCGGATCATCGGCCGCGAGTTCGGCCGCCCGACGCATGACCTCGTCGAAATCGCGCCGCGTCAGCGGTCCCCCGGAACTCATCGGCGCGTCCCTATCGTGCCTCAGAACGCCTCGACCACGACCGCACCACCCTGGCCACCCCCGATGCACGCCGACCCGAGACCGTACCGCGCCCCCCGCCGCCGCAGCTCGTGGAGCAGGTGCAGCGTGATCCTGGCGCCCGACGCGGCCAGCGGATGCGTGATCGCGATCGCGCCGCCGTTCACGTTGGTGCGCTCGGGGTCGAGCCCCAGCTCCTTCTCGACGGCCTTGTACTGGGGCGCGAACGCCTCGTTGACCTCGACCAGGTCCATCTCCTCCAGGGAGAGTCCGGCGGTGGCCAGCGCGGCCCGCGAAGCCGGCGCGGGTCCAAGCCCCATGATCCGCGGATCGACGCCCGCGAACCCCCACGAGACCAGGCGGCCGATCGGCGCCGTGCCGTTGGCGTCCGCCCAGCTCCGCTCGGCGATCACCACCGAGGCCGCCCCATCGCCGATGCCGCTGGCGTTGCCCGCCGTGACCAGGCCGTCCTTCTTGAAATACGGGCGCAGCCGCCCCAGCGCTTCGATGGTCGTGTCGGGACGCATGTGCTCGTCCACGGCGAATTGCTTTTCGCCCTTCCGCGTCCGCACGGTGACCGGCACCACCTCGGTGTCGTAGCGGCCCTCGTCCCAGGCCGCCTTCGCACGGCGCTGGCTGTTCACCGCCACCTGGTCGGCCTCCGCGCGGGTCACGCCGTACCGCTCCGCGAGTTCCTCGGCGGTCTGCGCCATGGTGAGGCCGCAGTGCGAGTCGAGGAGCGCCTCCCAGAGCACGTCCTCGAAGCCCTTGCCGGCGGGACCGAGCCGCAGCTTGCCCCACCGCGCGCCGCGGACCACGTGCGGCGCCTGGCTCATCGACTCGGAGCCGCCGCAGAGTGCCACCTCGGTGCCGCCGAGCAGGATCTCCTGGGCGCCGGACACGATGGCCTGGAAGCCGCTTCCGCAGAGCCGGTTCACCGTGAGCGCCCCCGCTTCGTCGGGTACGCCCGCGCGCAGGCCTACGTGGCGCGCCAGGTAGATGGCGTCGGCGGAGGTCTGCAGGGCGTTGCCGTAGAAGACGTGGCCCACCTGAGCGGGTTCGATCCCGGCGGCTTCCAGCGCTGCGTCCGCGGAGTGCGCGGCGAGTTCGGTGGCGGTGAAGTCCTTCAGCGAACCGCCGAAGGTGCCGAACGGGGTGCGCTTCCCAGAAAGGAAGACGATTTCCTTCTCGAAGCCCTGCGTTCCCATGTATCGCTCCCGTGGCTGCTGTGACGCCACTTGCGTGTTGACTTTCCCGGTCCCGCCTCCACCCCGCGCATCCGACCATGCCTACCCGCTTCGCCTGCCCGTGGTCCCTCAGGTTCCCTCGTGAAGGGGCTGAAAGCTACTTCCGCGTGAAGGGGGGGTTCAAGGTGGGCCGGATCCCGGAGCGCCCGCGCGTCACCCGCGCAGCCGGCCGGCCATCCACTCCCCGACGGACCGCGTAGTGGCGCTTCCTCCCAGATCAGGAGTGGTGACGCCTTCACGAATCGACGCCACGATGCACTCGTCCACGTCGGCCGCCGCCTCGTGCATGCCCAGGTGTTCGAAGGCGAGGCTCACGCATCCCACCGCGGCAAGCGGGTTCGCGATCCCCCGCCCCGCGATGTCCGGCGCCGATCCGTGCACCGGCTCGAAGAGCGCCCAAGACCCCGGGTTGAGGTTCCCCGAAGGGGCCAGCCCCAGTCCTCCCGTCACCTGCGCGGCCAGGTCGCTCAGAATATCGCCGAAGAGGTTGCAAGTGACCACGACCTCGTAGCGCTCCGGTCGCCGCACCAGGTCCATCGCCATGGCGTCGACGTACATCGCGTCCTGCTCAATGCCGGGGTACGCCGTCCCCACCTCCGCAAAGACACGCCGCCACAACCCTCCCTCGTGCACGAGCACGTTCGCCTTGTCCACCAGCGTGACCCGCCCCCGCCCGGTCGCCGCGGCGTACTCGAAGGCCGCCCGCACGATGCGGTCCACGCCCTTCCATGTGTTGACGCTCTGTTCGGTCGCCACCTCGTCGGGCGTGCCGCGCTTGAAGCTCCCCCCCACGCCCACGTACAGACCCTCGGTGTTCTCTCGGAAGAAGACGATGTCTGTGGCCGGGTCGGGGTCCTTCAGTGGGGAAAGCGCGGGGACGAAGAGCTTGCAGGGACGGAAGTTGATGTAGAGGTCCGCGCCGAAGCGGAGGCCCAGGAGGATGTCGCGGATGTGTTCGTTGCCGGGGACGCGGGAATCGCCGAAGGCGCCGATGAGGGCGGCGTCGTATTCGTTGATCAGGCGGTCGCGCTCTTCGTCGGTGATGGTGATGCCGTCGCGCAGGAAGCGCTCCGCGTTGAGGTCCCAGTGGTCGAGCGCGAGGTCCAGGCCGTGCCTGGCGGCGGCGCCGGCGAGGACCTCCTCGGCCGCCCCGATGACCTCGGGACCGATCCCGTCCCCTCCGATCAGCGCGATCCTGGCTACGGAACCCTCCCGAACATGATGTTGCAGCGCGGGCAGAAGAAGTCCTTCCCGCGCCGGACCAGCGGGGGGCCCAGTTCGCCGCGCGGGCAGAGCGGGTCAAGCCCCTCGTCCGCCTGGACCCTCACCTTCCTTCGTTCCCTCCAGGTGCTGATCCTCAGAGGCAGCTGGTAACGCAGCGCGGACGTCTTGCACTCGAAGAGGATGGTGCTGGTTCCATCGGGCTCCTGCCGGACACCCAGGTCCATGAGGAACCCTCCCATGGGGGACGGCACCTGCCGGCCGGAGCAGTGCAGGCGCTCCATCTTCTTTACTTCCGCCAACTCCTCCACGCCGAATCCGACGGGCTTCGGCCTGTTTTCAGCTTCGGCCGGCGTCGGGCTTCTTTTGCTGTTTCCGCCGCTCCCGGCGTCGCCGGTACTCAACGTCCTCTCTCGAAGAGGTAGGCCGAGTCCTCACGCCGGCTCTCGCCACCGGAGCACACCGCGAAGCGCGCGCCCGACCAGATGGCCGCGCCGCCGTATTCGCCGTTCTTGTTCACCGCGTAGTAGTTCACATTGAAGCCAGGACGTCCCTGTTCGTTCCGGAGCCGCTCCTCGGCGGTGAAGGTCACCACGCGACGCAGCGCCTCGAGGCACGCATCGACGGGCGACATGCCCGAGCGCATCAGCTCGACGACCGAATGGGATCCGCACGTCTTGATGACCGCTTCGCCGCGGCCGGTGGACCCGCAGGCCCCGACATCGTTGTCGACGTACAGCCCGGCACCCACGATCGGTGAATCCCCGACCCGGCCGGGAATCTTCCACGCCAGTCCGGAAGTCGTGGTGACCCCGGACAGGTCGCCGTCCTGGTTGATGACGTTGCAGTTGATCGTCCCCTGCGGACGCACGCCGTCGTGGGAATCCAGCATCCCCATTCCGTCGTCCTCGTCCTCGAAGGGAGGGACCCTGAGACCCGCCTCCTCGGGTGTGAGGTAGTCGTCGGTGGCGCTCATCCGCGCTCGCCACTCGATCCACTGGCGACGGGTGCCCTCGGTGAGCAGGTCCTCCACCCTGTGTCCCATCGACACGGCGAAACGCTGGGCTCCCTTGCCGACCAGCAGCACGTGGTCGGTGTACCGCATCACGTCCACCGCGACCCTCGAGGGCGTCTTGATCCCTTCGAGGCAGGCGACCGCGCCAGCGCCCCGGCTGGGACCGTGCATGACGGAAGAGTCCAGCTGGACTACGCCGTCCAGATTCGGGCGCCCGCCGTAGCCGACGGACCGGTCGTTGGGATCGCGTTCGACGATGTTGACGCCCTCGACGGCCGCGTCCAGCGTGTCCCCGCCCGCGCTTACCGCCCGGAATGCGGTCGCGACGGCCTCCATCCCGTTCCCGCTGGCGATGGCGACGGGCGCGACCCTGTGCGGCAACACCGCCGGTGCCCCGGCCAGCGACCGGGGCGACCCCATGCCGACCGCGGCGCCCACTCCCACCCCGGCCGAAGTTTTCAAGAAGTCACGACGACTCGTCATGTGTTGTTATCTCCCGAGTGCAGCAGCCCGTGAACCCCCGGCTTTCGAGCGGCGGTCCCGCGCCGGGCCGCTTCGTTCATCTGTTCGGACTGCTCGTCAAGCCTCTCGGGGCGCCCCCAGCAGAGCCTCGCTGTCCTCCTCGTCCACCGCGGGCTGTACGGCCGGCTCCTCGCGCTTGAGCCGCGAGATCACGGGCTTGCAGAATTGCATTCCCACCGCCTTGAGCTGCGTCAGCTCCTGCACTCCCAGATCCGGGTAGCGCTCCGCCAGATATTCGATCGTCTCCGTCATCCACGAATCCTGGTCCTCTTCGTGTGCCTGGAGGACGCCGCAACGGTGGATATGACTGAACAACTCGTCCCGCGCTCGGTCCATTGGCTCTTGCTTCGCCACTACTCCTCCTCGTTATTGGTCGGTCCGGCGGGGCGCGCCCGCCATCTGCCCGTGCGACCCCATGCCGCCCGAACGAAGCCCCTAACATAGGTGAAGAAGCAGCAATGGCAAGAAACAGGCCCGCGCGGTGGGCGCCGAACCCCTCGAAACGATGAGAATCCTGACCGCCGCCGTGTGCGATCACGCAGCCGGCACCCCCGACGGTAAGCTCAACCTTCACGGCGTCTTCCACGATCTGTACGCCCCCGGATTCCCGGCCCGGCAGGATCGCATGACGTTGGTGCTCGTGCTGGAATGGGACCGCAGCGACGCCGGCCGCCACTCGTTCCGCGTCGACGTGAGAGGGCCCGACGGGCGCCCCACGCTGACGGTCGAAGGGCAGTCGGACGTGACCCCCCGGCCCGCCGACAGGCCGCCACCCCGGACTCAGCTGGTCATGCCGCTCGAGGACGTGGTCTTCCCGGTTCCGGGCCGATACCAATTCGAGGTGAAGGTGAAGGGCAATGTGCTGGCGGGACCGGCGCTGCACCTGGTGGAGGTGGAGGTGGCTGGCGCGAGCGGCTAGCCGGCCTGACCAAGGTGGCCCGCCGCCTTGAGGGCCAGGAGCCCCATCGCGGCCACTCCCCCGAGCGCTGCCTCCCATTCCCGGTTGCGGGTGTAGCGGGCGAGTGAAAAGCGTGTCGGGGCGGGCGCGGTGTCAGGGGGCGGGCGGTAGGGCGTCAGGCGCGGCAGGAATGCCGGGACCGCATCCCGGTAGCACCGGTACCCATCGCCGAACCTGTCGACAAGCCGGCCGACTTCGCGCGCCATCGTCTCCCGGTAGGCCCAGACGAAAAAAGCGAGGAACACCACGCCGATCCAGATCCGCCCACCCGCCACCACCGCTCCCGCTCCGATGACGAAGCTGCCCAAGTACAGGGGGTTGCGGGTGAAGGCGTACGGTCCCGACACGGCCAGCTCGCGGTCCTTCTCCAGGACCCCCGCCGCCCACCCGCGGACGATCAGCCCGGCCAGGATGACCGCTCCCCCCACCCAGAGCGACGCGGTGTCCGGCCGCGCCATCCAGAAATAGGCGATCGCGAGTATCCACGCGCCCCACAGCCGCACCCCCCGTCGGCGGAGTCTCACGGGGAGGCCCCGCCGGTCACGGTGACGGGATGTAATCCTCTTCCTGCTCCTTCGGCTTGCCCGCTTCGGCGTCGTCCCCGATTGCCCTGCCCACCTGAAACTCTTCCAGGTGGAGGGTGAAATTGAACGGCAGTAACGGTCCGTCCACCTTCATGTAGACGACCAATCGCCGTTCGTCGTCGGAGAGGTGGATCTCGGCGTTTCCGCCCTCGGCGAAAAGGCTGCTCTTCGGAATGATCGGCTGCACGACGATGGTATTGAACTCTCCGGCCCCCACCTCCCGCCTGTCCTTGCGCAGAACCTTCAGGATGATCGGATTGCGCTCTTCCTTGAAATACCGGTTGTATTCGTAGACCTGCCCGACCTCGAGGGGGAGGGTGCGCGCGAGGTAGACGAAGGAAATGTCGTCGAGCGGCTCCGACGTCTCTATCGACCAGGTGCTGTCCAGGTGCTCGATCTGGTGGACAAGACGCTCCTCGGGGAGGAAATCGTACTCGCGCGGCCGGCCCTCCTCATCCTTGACGAAGCGCCGGGAAAAGAGCTTCTCCGTGTCGATCCAGCTGTAGAGCTTCTGATCCACACCCCAGCCCTTGATGTGCATCTCGGCCACGTAGGTCGTCCAGCCGTCGATCGTGTCGAGCCTGGACACACCCATTTTCCCCTCGCCGACCCCGAAGATCCCGTACTTGACCTTGTACTTGAGATCCTCTCCGATCCACAACGGCACCACCCCGGCACTGCGGCCCGTCACGCCCAGCGAATCCCCGGTCGCGGTTTCCCGCTCCTGGGCCCCGGCAACCACCGGCGCCAGCATGAGGGCCAGAGCAATGCCCGCCAAACCGCTAAGCCGCGCCATGACCCTCTGCCTCCAGCTGTGAGACCCGCCTGACCCGCAGAATCTGCCGCACCGTGCCAAGCACACGCACCCGCGTACCCCGCCAGCGGATATCGTACCGCAACCCCAATGGCACATGCGCAACCCTTCGTGCGAAGGGCGCCAGCACCTTCATGAGCTCCGCGTTGGCGGCCCAACCGTCCGTGGTGATCAGTGGACGGCCCGCGGCGGCCCGCAGCGCCTTTCTGACCACCACCGCGCGATATGCGCGAAAGCCCAGCAGCGGATCGATGCCGGGGTCTTCCGGCGCGGGCCGTCCCAGCGCGATCCGCCCGAGCCGCCGGGCGAGGCGAACGGTCCAGGGCTGGTTCGCCGACTCCCCGCCGCTCTTGCACGCCACGATGTCGGCGCCACCTTCGAAGGTCCTGACCAGGGCGCGGAGCCCGGCGGGGTGCTCGGTGAAATCCGCCTGCATGGTGACGATCGCGTCACGCTTCGGGTACCGCGTCGCGCCGGCGGCGGTCCTGAACAGCTTCTCGAGGGCGCGGCCGTAGCCGACAGGCTGCTCCTCCGAAAGGATGGTCAGGGGCAATACCTGCCTGTATTTCTCCAGCTGCGCCCGGGTCTCGTCCCCGGAACCGTCGTTGAGGACGTAGACGTGGAAATCGCGCTCCATGCCGAGCATGACCTCGCGGATCTTCCAGAGCAGCACACCGATGGTGCGGTCCTCGTCACGGCAGGGGATGCAGATGTGAACCATGGTCTCAGCGGGGTATCCGGGCTTGCGGGGCCGCGGTGGGAATCGCCGCGCCATGCGCCCGCAGCCTCCTCGAGTCGACTCTGAATCTATACATATGTCGCGCTATCGTGGTTCCGGGTTCCGTTCACCGGGCGGTGGCGTCTTCCAGCGCCGGTGATGCCACAGGTACTGCTCCGGATATTGCCTCACCCGTTCCTCCAACCGGGCGGTGAAGGCCCTGGTCACCGCGGCCACTGCGGCGCGGCCCCGTCCCTCTTCCGCCACCGTCACCGGCTCGATGTAGATGTCGTAGCGAGGCTTCCATCCTGCTCTTCGGACGGTGTGAAAGGTCGCGACCGTTGCCCCGGCGCGCATCGAGAGCACTGCGGGACCCCGCGCCGTGGATGCGGGACGGCCGAAGTAGTCGACAAAGATGCCCGCCCGGCGCGCGTCCTGGTCCCCCATGATACCGAGCAGCTTGCCCGCCTTGAGCGATGCCACCACGCCATGCCGGGCCTCCTCGCGGGGAATCAGGCCGATACCCAGCCGTTGCCGCGAACGTGCGAGATACCTGTCGAAGAGGACGTTGCGCTGCCGCGCCAGGACGATGTCCATGGGGAAGCCGCGCGCCACAAGACCCGCCGCCCCAACCTCCCAGTTGCCCAGATGGCCGCTCACCAGCATCACCCCCCGCCCCTCCCGCGCCGCCTCCTGCAACACCTCTTCCCCGTTCAGGCGTGTGCGCCCGCGAATCTCGGTCCGCCGGGCCCCCACCAGCCTGAACGTCCCCACCACCTCGGCGCAGAAGTGCGCGTACGAACGCCGCGCGACCCGCCGCCGCCACCCCTCATCCGCCCCCGGAAAAGCCATGCGCAACTGCCGCATGACCACCTCCCACCGGTCGGGTTATCCCAACACCCGTCCCACGCGACGGAGTGGGATGGGGGGTT
>VXOC01000359.1 GCA_009840215.1 Gemmatimonadota bacterium
CACCCCCACCCTCGCGCAGACCGCCCCACCGCGCTTCTCCCCCGACCTCTTCGGCAGCCTGAGCTACCGCTACGTCGGCCCCTCGCGCGGCGGCCGCGTCACCGCCGTGGCGGGCCACCGCGCCCACCCGTCCACCTTCTACATGGGTGCGACCGGGGGCGGCGTCTGGAAGACCACCGACCGCGGCCACAACTGGCGCAACATCTCGGACGGCTATTTCGGGACGGGGTCGATCGGCGCGATCCGGGTGGCCGATTCGGACCCGAACATCGTGTACATCTCCACCGGCTCCGACGGCCTGCGCAGCAACGTGATCATCGGTGACGGGGTGTACAAGTCCACCGACGCGGGCGAGACCTGGCAGCACCTCGGCCTTGAACTCACCGGCAACAGCGGCGCGGTCCTGATCCACCCCGACAATCCCGACCTCGTCTACGTCGCCGCGATCGGCAACCCCTTCGCGCCGAACCCCGAGCGGGGCGTGTACCGCAGCCGCGACGGCGGCGCGAACTGGGAGAACGTCCTCTTCGTCTCGGACAGCACCGGCGCGGTCGACCTTGAGTTCGCGCCCGACGACCCGAACACCATCTATGCCAGCATGTGGCGCGCCGAGCGCAAGCCCTGGACGATCATTTCGGGCGGATTGGAGGGCGGCGTCTACATCTCCCGCGACGGCGGCGACACCTGGAACCAGGCCACCGACGGCCTTCCCACCGGCCTGCGCGGAAAATCCGACCTGGCGGTCAGCGCGGCGGACCCCGACCGCGTCTACGCGCTCATCGAGGCTCCCCCCGACACCGGCGGCGTCTACCGCTCCGACGACCGGGGCGCGACCTGGCGACAGGTCACCAGCTTCCAGCCGATCCTCAACCGGCCCTTCTACTACATGAACCTGGAGGGTCATCCGACCGATCCCGATATTCTCTGGGGGATGGCCGAGGGCCACTGGATGAGCATGGACGGCGGCCGCAGCTGGCAGCCCCGCTCCACCCCGCACGGCGACAACCACGACCTGTGGATCAATCCCGATAACCCGGACATCATGATCCAGTCAAACGACGGCGGCGCCAATGTCTCGATCGATGGCGGCCAGACCTGGTCCACCCAGCTCAACCAACCCACCGCCGAGCTCTACCAGGTGGACGTGTCGGACGACTTCCCGTACCGCCTCTACGCCGGCCAGCAGGACAATTCCACCATTTCGGTGCCCAGCCTGCCGGAACGCTCGGAGCCCGGCGGACCCCAGTCGGCGTGGGAGTCGCACGGCGGCTGCGAGACCGGCCCGGTGGTCCCCAAACCCGGCGATCCGGACATCGTCTACGCCAACTGCAAGGGCCGTTTCGGACTCTTCAACCGCCGCACGGGACAGGAGCAGCAGTACTACGTGGGCATGGCCAACCTCTACGGGCACAACCCGAAGGACCTGGAGTACCGTTTCCAGCGCGTCGTCCCCGTCCACGTCTCGCCGCACGACCCGAACAAGGTCTACCACGGCTCGCAGTTCGTGCACGTCACCACCAACGGCGGCCAGCGCTGGGAGACGATCTCGCCGGACCTCACCGCCTTCACCCCCGAGACCCAGGTCGTCTCGGGTCACCCCATCACACTCGACGTGACCGGCGAGGAACACTTTGCGGTCCTCTACGACATCCAGGAGTCGGTGCTCGAGCCGGGCGTGATCTGGGCGGGCGCCAACGACGGCCCCGTGCATGTCACCCGTGACGGCGGTGCCAGCTGGGACGATGTGACGCCCCCCGGGATCGGCCCCTACGGGCGCGTGCAGACGATCGAGGTGTCCCATCACGACCCCGCGAAGGCCTATGTGGCCATTCTCCGGTACCAGCTGGGCGATTTCGCTCCGTACACCTACCGCACCGAGGACTACGGCGCCACCTGGACGCGCATCACGACCGGCGAGAACGGCGTCCCGGGCAACCATCCCGTGCGCGTCGTGCGCGAGGACCCCGACCGCGAGGGCCTGCTCTATCTGGGCACCGAGTTCGGGATGTTCATCTCCTTCGACGACGGCGGGACGTGGCAGTCCTTCCAGCTCGATCTTCCGGTGACGCCCGTCACGGACATCAAGGTTGTGCAGGGGGACCTGGTTTTGTCGACGATGGGCCGGGGTTTCTGGATCATGGACAACCTCACGCCGCTGCACGAACTCAGCGACCGTGTAGCCGGCGCTAGCGCACACCTTTACGAGGTGCGCGACGTGTACAGATTGCGTTACGGCGGCGGCTTCGGGGGGCGCGATGCTTCGCGGCCGAGCTATCCGCAGGCCGGCGCCCGGATCGACTACAAGCTGTCCGGCGCGGTGGGCGGTCCGCTCACCCTGGAGATCACGGACGGCGAGGGCAACCTGGTCCGCTCCTTCTCGAGCGAGGGTCCCGGCGAGTACACCGTGCCCGCCGAGCCGGGCATGCGCGAGTGGCGGCTGGAGCGCTTCGGGACGCCGCGGCTGCCGGACGGCGCGGGGACTCACCGCTTCACCTGGGACCTCTCCCACCCGGGTCCGTGGGCCCCCAACCCGGGACGATCCGGGCGCGG
>VXOC01000079.1 GCA_009840215.1 Gemmatimonadota bacterium
TTTCTCCAAGCGTAAGATCGTCGGCAGCGTCATATTTTTATAAGATACAGGGGCGGGGGTGTGGCTGTTTCGGGTGTTGCCGCGGAGTTTGTGGTGAATCCCCGCGTAAGCACCGAGAGTGGCGAGGCGCCCGGCTGGCAAGGCGGGACGAGGAAGAATAGCAGCGCTATTCGACCGAGGAAGCAACGCAGAGCGCAGCGTCCAGCCGGGATGCATCGCCGCTCGAATGTAGCGGGGATTTCGCCGCAAGCTCCTGGACTGGGGTATTCGGAGTGAGGGGGGTGGGTGGCCGGAGGGACCGCTGACCACTGGAGGGCGGTGGCCCCCGGGCGGGTCAACCTGATCGGAGAACACACCGACTACAACGGGTTGCCGGTGCTGCCGATTGCGATCGACCGCGCGATTCGTGTGGATTTCAGAGTGGTGGGCGAGGCAATGGTGAGGCTGGACAGCCCCGTGCCCCGTTTTTCGCCCTTCGCGTTTCAGCTGAAACGTCCCATCGAAGCGGCGGACCAGGGTGACTGGTCGAACTACGTGCGGGCGGCGGCGCGAGGGCTGTTGGAGCATGGCGTCGAATTGAGGCGCGGGATCGAGGGGACGGTGAGCGGCGACGTGCCCATCGCGTCGGGGCTGTCGTCCTCGTCGGCGCTGGTGGTGGCGAGTGCGCTGGCACTGATGAAGGCGAATGGGGTGGAGGTGGAGGATGGGACGGGTGGCGGCGCAGAGGGTGGGGTCGGCCGTGTAGCTGCGGGGCTCGCGTCGGACGAGGACGGGATGGGTGGCCGTGCAGAGGGCCGCGTGGGACCAGTAGCGGTGGGACGCGCGTCGGGCGAGGACGCGGCCGGCGGGCACCGTTCCGGGAAGGCCATCTCCCGACTCGAACTCGCCGCCCTGTTGGCCCGCGCCGAGCGCTTCGTCGGGTTGCAGGGCGGCGGGATGGACCAGGCGGCGTGCCTTCACGGGATGGAGGGACATGCGCTGCGGATCGAGTTCGAGCCGTTGCGCGTAACCCCGGTGGCCGTGCCGGCGGGGTGGCGGTGGGTGGTGGCGTCGTCGCTTGAACGAGCGGAGAAGTCGGCGGGGGCGCGTGAGGCATACAACGAGCGGGCGCGGCAGGGTCGTGAGGCGTTGGAGGGGGTGGGGGGTGGCTACCGCGACCTGGTCGCCGATTCCGACCTCGATGGTGTGCTTCGCCGTGCCCGCCGGGTCCTCGCTCCCGTGCTGTTCCGCCGTTTCCGGCATGTCGTCACCGAGGGCCGCCGAGTCGCGCTCGCCGAGGAGGCCATGCGCAATGGTGAAATGGGCCGCTTCGGCGACCTCATGGTGCAGTCGCATGTGAGTCTGCGCGACGACTACGAGGTGAGCACCGCCGACCTCGACGAGATGGTCGAGGTTGCGCTCGAGGCGGGAGCGGCGGGTGTACGGCTGACCGGGGCGGGGTTCGGGGGATGCATCGTGACCTTGTGCGATGAGCAGGCCGTCGCGCCGGTGACGGATGCCCTCGCGACGCGGTTCTACGCGCCGCGCCTGGGCGGGCCACCGGGTCGTGACGTGATGTTCGCGGTGAAGGCGGGGCGGGGGGCAGGGGTGGAGGAGTTGGCCCCGCCGCGACGCGGGGAGAGTCATTATCCTTGCTAATCATAAAATGACATTACAGATTAGCATGTATGATCACCCGACGTCACAAGAATCTTGTCCAGCACGACCTGGCCCACTTCCCCTCTGTGGTCCTACTCGGACCTCGCCAGGTAGGGAAGACCACCCTCGCCCGCGCGCTTGCGAGCGAAGATCCGGACGCCCTCTACCTGGACCTTGAGGATCCCTCCGACGCAGCCCGGCTCGACAACCCCGGCCGCTACCTGGATCTGCACCGCAGCCGGCTCGTAATCATCGACGAGGTCCAGCGCATGCCGGATCTCTTCGGCGTCCTGCGGGGCCAGATCGACGCGCGCCGCCGTGACGGGCGCACGAGCGGCCATTTCCTCCTCCTCGGTTCCGCGTCGGGCGCTCTCCTCCGCCAGTCCGCCCAGTCATTGGCCGGACGCGTGGCTTACCACGAGCTTCCTGGCCTCGACGCCCTCGAGACCGGACCCGATCTGAACCGCCCCTGGCTCAGAGGCGGATTCCCCGACAGTCTCACGGCCGCCAGCGACGACCTCAGCATGCGGTGGCGCGCCGATTTCATCCGGACCTACCTGGAGCGCGACCTGCCCCAGGCAGGCCTGAGGGCTCCCGCAGTGACCCTGCGCCGATTCTGGACAATGCTCGCCCATCGCCAGACTTCGATCTTCAACGCGACCGAGCTGGCCCGCAGCCTGGGGATCTCGGTACCGGCGGTCAACCGCTACGCGGACACCCTCGTGGACCTGATGCTCCTGCGCAGAATGCAGCCCTATCTTGTGAACGTGGGCAAACGGCTCATCAAGACCCCGAAGCTCCTCGTCCGGGACAGCGGCGTGGTGCACGCCCTCCTCAACCTGCGGTCACTGGAAGAACTTCTCGGCCACCCCG
>VXOC01000026.1 GCA_009840215.1 Gemmatimonadota bacterium
GGGGCACCTTTTCGCCCGTCAACGGGCTCGGGACTTTCGTATATACATCCCACCGCAGTTTACCACGACGGATTTGTGTACTACGAGCCCGACGGTGTCAGTGCGGATCGGTCGAGCAGCGCCTCCCATCGCTCTTCCAGCGCTTGCCGAACCATCCGATCCCGCTCCGCAGCGAGCTTCATCAGCGATAGCATCCGCTTTGTCAGAGTCTGGAATTGGGCGAGGTTGATCGCCATCGGATTCCAGCCGTACAGCGCGGTCTTCAGGATGTTGGCGGATGCCAGGAGTCCGTGGGTGAGCACCAGCATCTGTTCCCGCTTCAGTTTGTCCGGGAGTCCGGGTTCGCCGGGCTCGGGGTTGGCCGCGCAGGCTCGTACCCCGTGGTACGCCCCCAGGATGGCCTCGGCGATGGCCGGCGAGATCTTTGTGGTCATGAAGTGGCGGAGGTCGTAGCCATTCGCATACATGTACCGCACGACATGTCGGACCGGCACCGGGTCACCCCCTTTCCTCAGGGTGATTCCGGAGTTTGCGCTGACCAGTTGGAACGGGGCCAGGAAGGGTGGCGGCAGGCCTTGCGGGGTGAAGACGTCCGAGAATCCGTGGACGACCACCCTGACGAGTGCTTCGAGTGGATTGCGCGTGCGCTTAAACCTGCTGTTGTCCATGACCTGCCACTCACCCGACTTGTCGATGCACGTGCAGGTTCCGGAGAGGATGTCACCCACTCCGAACACGAGGCCGAGCAGGGGATCGTGGCCGAGCGAGGCGAGGCGGTGGACCTTCGGCGTGAGTCCGTGCTCCGGGCTGACCACGTCGTAGGGGACCTTGGCCCACTTTTCGGCGGCGGTGGTCAACTCGGCGATCCATTGTTGGAACGCGTTGCGCTCGATGTCGTCGCGGCCGGACATCGGAGCCAGCTTCTTCGACTGTTCCTTCATCCATGCGGTCAGTGGGCTGCCTCGCTGAGGCTCTCCCTGGAACTTCCCGCCTGGTGTGGCGACGAGCAGGTAGTCCGTGAGGGCCCCGACGGTCACCGCCAGTGCGACGACGCCGTAGTCCCAGCGGTCCCACGGCGCCGGGCTGAAGTCCGCGTCGTATCGGCGCTGGATCTCGGCTGCGCGATCCGGGGGAAGAAGTTGCGCGAGGGGATCAGGGGTCTCGTCGATTCCGTGGTCGGCGATGAATCTGTCCACGTTGCGTGTGTACTCTTCCCAGTCGTCGCCCGGATCTGGCGGCGGGGGAATGGCGGGTAGATCGGGCGATGGTCGGGGCGCGGCCCCGATCCCGGGAGGGGAAGGGCGGTGATGCTGCGGAGCCTTGTCGTCGGTTTGCGGCTGGGTGTCGAGGCGCGACAGACCGGCCTGGCTGCGGAGATCCGCGATCGTCCGGGACAGACTTGCCAGTTGGGCACGCTGCAGTGCTGACTCCGATTCCAGGGCCGTGAGGTGGCCTTCCAGCGATTGCAGAGCGCGATGCAGGGCGTCCAGCTGGTACCGATGGACGAGGACGGCCCGCTCGGCTTGAACCCGCGTGTTCTCGTTCATCGATCCGCGCGACTCGCCGCTCCGTGCAGATCCCGCTCGAAGCGGTTTGCTCGCTCGCCAAGCTGCGTGAGTGCGCCCGCAGACTGGGACAACAGCATCACCTCGCGGGACAGCGTATCGATGGCGTCACGATTCCTGTCCGTCTCCAGGGACAGAGCCGCGATGCGCTGGCCAAAGTGCGACATGTCCTCACCGAGGTTGATGATCGCTCCCTGATGGATGCGCAGGACCTCCTGCAGCATCATCTCCCGCAGAGATGCCCTGTTTCGCTGGGATCCACCCAGAACCCATCGCACCCCCTTGTACGCGACCCCGCCGGCGATGACGACCACGCCGATGCCGCTGACCATGGCGGACAGGCCGAGCACTCCGCCCAGTCCAAGGGCCGCCAGTCCCGAAGTTATGCCGGCGGCGCCGAGGCCGGTCACGCTGCCGCAAACGTAGATGGCGCCGAGCGGCACGCCGACGGCTCCTGCTCGGGCTGCCAGTTCCTTTGCCGCGTTCGTGATCTTTGCGTCCGACAGTTGGCCGCCCAGGATCTTCTCGTCCTGTATGCAAGCATCCTCAAGAAACCCGACCTTCTTGTCATACAACTCGAGCATTTCGGCCAGCTGGCCGATGCCGGGTTGCTCACGGGCGGGGCCGTCGGAGGTGGCGCGAATCAAGCGAATTGCGTCGCTCATGAGTGCGCACTTCAGGGCCAGTTGCGTGTCCGTCCCTGCCTCGGGGCCGTGTCTGAGCACGTGATCGATCAGTGTCCCGGCGTCCACGCTGTGCGGGTTCTCGAGGTCCTTACGAACGGCTTTGCGCACGTCGGCATTGCACTGACGCTGCGTCATCAGTAGCTGAATCTCGCACAGCTCCCGTTCGTCGATCTGCCTGTCGTCGGCGTGGACGAGCCAGACTAGGACGCTCAGGTAGCACTTCATGAGGTCATCCGGGAGTCCTTCGACGATGACCTCCTGCGGGGGCGCCTCCGTTCCGCGCTCGTCCTTGCCCGCAACTCTGCGAACGGCGCGGGGGACGATCCCGGCGGCCCTGGCGACGGAGCCCACTCCGGCCTGAACCGTACGAATCCCGCGTTTTCCGATTCCTGGGGCTGAATCCACGATGTCGCCGATGGTCGAGTCCTCGTTGTCCGCGCTATCGGCGGGCGGTTCCCGGAAGAAGTCGATCCTGCAGCGGAGCGGGCCTTCGGTAGCGACCTTGTGGGGCAGGCTGGGGTGGATGGTGACCTTGGCTGGGGCGGTGATTGATTCTTCTTCGCCGGTCTCGAGGTTCGCGAAACGCAGGCTGCCCTCGAGCACGTTCAGGACGGCCCAGTGGCCGGGTGCCAGGGTGTGTTCGGACCGGAGGGCGTCAGGCAGGGTGTCCTGGGTGAAGACGGGGGATGCGTGGCCCGGGATGAGGTCGTCGGGGAGGTGTTTGGTCATGGGGTGAGGGATGTGCGCAGGTCCTCAGTCTTTTCGAGCGTGTGAGCGGGTTTACTGGCCGCCGTGGAGTCCGGCACCGGCCTCGCAATCCACGACTCGACGTTCGCCTCCGGTAGAGGTTGGCGTGCGCGGTCGCGCAGGTCAAGAAGCTGATGGCGGAGCCTTGGATGGTGTCCAGCAAGCCACCCGCGTACCGGCTGGATCAGGTCGAAGATGTCGTGCGGGGCCGTCCAGGATGAGCGGCCGTGCGTGCTTTCCCTCTTCCCGCTATGGTGTCGGTGGCAGAGCGGAAGAGAAACGACCGGGAGCGGTGGAATGCGTGAGATCATCTTCGAAGTGACGGAAGCCCTGGAAGGCGGCTACGACGCCAGAGCGCTCGGCGACAGCGTCTTCACGCAGGGGGACGACCGGGACGACCTGAAGGAGATGGTCAGGGACGCGGTTCGGTGCCATTTCGACGACCGGAAGGTGCCCATGGTGATCCGATTGCGCTTCGTGAGGGAAGAAGCCATCGCCGTATGAGACTGCCGCGACATCTCTCGGGGCGGGATCTCGTCAGGCGGCTCGAGGGCCACTACGGCTACCGCGTCACTCGGACGAGAGGAAATTGTTTCTGTTGACTATTGACGGATTTTCGTTATAATCGCTGTGTGATACACACATTATCAGTATTCAACTACGGTTCCATACGCGAAACCGTGACCCTCGATCTGCGGATCCCGGGTACGGCGCCGGACCTGGCCTGCTTCCGCCGGAGCGCGGCCAGGCCGGACGTTCGGCTGCCCACGGTCGCTGTTCTGATGGGGCCGAATGGTTCTGGCAAGACGACCTTGCTCCGAGCGTTGGTTGACTTGGGACGGATCGGCTCGTCGCCGACCGAACCGGTCACTCTGTTGCCGTTCCTGTCGCGCGAGACAAGGTGGGCGCCGACACGCTTCGCCCTTGAGGCCGAGGGGGACTTTCTCGCGCCCGGCGAAGGTGCGCGAAGATTCCGGTACGAAGTCGAGATCGGACGACAACCGACGGACGACGGCGGAGATGGCCCTCTATTCGTGAATCACGAAACACTGGTCCACTTTCCGAAGGGAAGGCGGCGCAGACTGCTTGAGCGGCGGTCCCCCGGGGAGCCCATTTACGTTTCTCGCGATTTCGGTCTCACCGCGGGTGATGACCGCCTGAAGGGGGTTGAGCCCAACCGGTCGGCGGTCGCCACCCTGGCGTTGGTCAACGTGCCCGCGGCGGCCCGGCTGGCGGTCTTCCTCAGAGACACCCTGCTCGGCGCGAGCAACATTTCCGGCAATGACACGTTCACACCGGATACCTCGACCGTCATCGGGTGGTTGGAGGCGAGTGGCGAGGCACGGGCATGGGCGCGGGGCCAGGTCCGCCGGAGCGATCTTGGAATCGAGGACATCGAGGTCGTCGACGGATTCGGCGGCAAGCACATCCGTTTCAGCCACAGGGGGTTGGACGGGCCGATCGTGCTCGGCCTGGAGTCCAGGGGCACCCGGAAGCTGGTTCACCTTCTGCCATTGATCAGGTTCGCGCTGGATATCACCGGCCTGGCGGTTCTCGACGAAATCGATGGAGCCCTGCACGTCGACATGCTCGCCGAGATCCTGGATTGGTTCCGGTCCCGCGAGAGCAACCCGAATGACGCTCAACTGCTGATTTCCTCTCACCACGTCGGGTTGCTCGACGATCTGGAGAAGGAGGAGCTGTTCATCGTCCAGAAGGACGATAGCGGTGCCACCCGTGTGTACGGCGCCCAGGACGTAAAGGGTCTGCGGCGTGATGTGCGACTCTATCCGAAGTACCGGGCGGGTGCGCTCGGCGGGCTGCCCGGAATCGGTTGAGACGGGGTGGGGCGGCGGGGTGGGGTCGAGCGCAGACGCGTCATCTTCATCGGAGTAGAGGGGAAGAGTGATCGTGCCTTCGTTCGATTCCTCCAGCGTGTTTGCGACGAAGCGGGTCTTCATCTTCATCTGGATGTCAAGTCGGCGACCGGCGGCGACTCGTTACAGGTGGTCGACTACGCGCGCCGCCGCCTGGTTCGGCATCCCGACCGCCGGAGCTTGGCGGCGCGATTGGTCTTGCTTGACTCCGATCGCATCGAAGAGGATCGGCGGGCCGGCCGTGACGCATTGGCCGAGGCGTCGAGGCGGAGGCTGGATGTCGTCCTGATGACTCCCAACCTTGAGGGACTTCTGGTCCGTCTGCACGAGGGGCGCGAGACCCACGGGATCGGGGCCGGCGACGCCCAGGATCAATTGCAGAGACTGTGGCCGGAGTACGACAAGGGGTCGCTGAGCGCGGATCAGCTGATACGGAGGTTCACGCTAGCAGATGTCACCCGTGCGGCTCGTCACGATCCGCAACTGCGCACGCTGCTGGACGCCCTCGGGCTCTGAGTCACCCCTTGAACACATGCTCCCGATGATACTCCAGAAACCGCTGGTGCGGCCGGTAGATCTCCTGCTCCGGCAGCCTCAACTGCCCATCGGGGTTCACCAGCGACAGCACGTTGCCCGGGACCGCGTTCCTCTTGAAGAGCAGGCTGTAGTCGTCGTCGATCGAGATCAGGCCGCGGTCGAACATCCAGTGGAAGGTGGAGCTGAGCGCGACGCCGTTCCGGAGGCTGTCCGGTCCGTCGGCGTGCACGGGCCGGATGTGCGCGGCCTGCGCCTCGGCCCGCCCGCGGCCGTTGATGATCCGGAGACCGCTGATCGCGCAGGCGTTGTCGTACGCCCGCTTGATGCCCGCAGCGAACACCCGGTCGCGAAACGGTCTCCGTGAAAGCCGTTCGATGATGGGCCGGTCCGTCAGTTCCAGCCCGCCCGGATCGGCGTGAACGCCTTCGCGGATGCCGAATCGTGTGCGTTCGGCGGTGTCGGTCTCGAACCCTGCAGAGAGGATCATGCTGTATTCGCCGTCCGGCAGGAGTCTGACCGAACGTCCGAACATGCCCTTGTTCACCGAACCGTCCTCCTTCCGCAGTCGGCTCTCGTAGAAGAGGCCGTCCTCGCGGAAGGGAACCGGACGGTCGAACTCCAGGTAGTCCTCGACGTACGCGTAGTAGTGATCGGCCCGGCGTGGATCGGCATCGACGCGCACGATCCGGGCCGTCGCGAAATAGGACTGGCGCCCTCCGCTGCTGGAGAGGTGGGCGCTGGTGCGGCGGGGCTCGTAGTAGACGATCCAGTCGCCGAGCGCGGCCCGCGCCGCGTTCAGGTAGGTGCGCGGGAAGTGGTATCGCTCCTCGGGAAGGTCGTCGTAGGACGGATCGACCTTCGTGGTCAGGACGGCTTTGGGCATGGACGGCGCTTTCGTCGCGCGGTCGCGAGGGTGCGTGGAGTGCTGGGGCGGTACCGGGAACGACAATGGCATCGGCGGCCGGGCGCCGCCAGGTCTCAGCGGGGGGCGCGGACGCGTGGACCGTCCTTTAGTAGCCCCACGGGACGGGGAAACCAGGCTCCACCGGGCCGATCAGGTCGTCAGCGACGTCCGTCTCAACCTGGTTCCGGCAGATCCATACCCGGCACTTGGGAGAATCTGTGCCGAGGCCCGGCCGAAACACGAAGATCGCCAGCGCGCCGGTGTTCTCGGGATCCAGTAACGGCGACGATGTGCCGAAGTCGGTGATGCGTATCTCGGCCCGTGGTGGGCCGAAGAGGCTCCTGCCGATGTGCCGGACGCCTCGAACCCGGTGCTCCCGGACCCCGTGCGACTCGATCACGATGTCGAATTTGACGCCGGTCGCGCCGCCATCCTTCGCGAGTGAAGGGAACGCGCGTTCGAGCAGGGCTCTTGGAACGCGGGGTCCCGGCCTCCGAGCCGGGGTCGCCGAGGTCTCGGTGCCGGAGAGGATTCTGGCGTGCCAGACCCAGTCGGCCCCGATCCATCTCGCTATCCAGTCCCGAAGCCGGTCGGTTTCGACGGGGCTGTATTGGTGGTGTGTGGCTTCCATGTGTGGCCTCCGGTTCGGCTCCGCGTTAACCTGGTGCTCGCTGACGGTGGCGCAACCGCGGCGGTTGGAATGCCGCTGCCGGTGGTGTCCTTCCGGACCAAGGTGGAGCTTCGATCTGGGCCAGCTGTGGTGCGCGGTATCCTTGAAGTGACGTCCTTGGGACCGGTTGGGAAAAACGCGATGATGAACCGAAACGAGGTTGTTTTCGAGATGACGGGAGCGCCCGAGTGGGAAGGCGGCCCCGCGGCCACCGACGTCAAGCGCCGCCTCGCGGCGACCTACGGCCAGTTCTTCTCTGCAATGGGAATTGATGACCGAACCGGAGAGGCGCATCCGGTGCGCTCGCTCGGGCACCGCTTCTCCACTTGGCCCCATGTCGGGTCTCGGTACGGTGAAGACGGACACCGCCGCATCCTGTTCGTTGGCTTGCAATGGGGCCACGATCCCGGGCATCTGCAGTCTCTCGGACAGGTGCAGGAATGGGTCGAGCGCACGGAACCGCTTCCTAACAATCCCCACATCCCCGGGACATGCGTCTCGGCGCTACCGTGGCTGCCTGCCCGCTACGGCTGGGACGAAATCAAGAACGAGGAGCGGACATGCTCGTCGGTGCTGAAGGACCGCGGGAGATGGTGGAAGTCCAAGGACAACCCATTGGCGTTCGTGGGCCTGACGAACCTGTTCAAGTTCATCCCGGTCGGTAAGGCAAAGAGGGACAGCAAGGGAGCGCTCCGCCACTTGGACAAGGAAGCGGAAGAGCGCTTGCTGGTGGACGAGATCCTCGATTGCTTCCGGCCGGATGTGGTGCTCTTTCAGTCCCCGAGGTTCCGCCGGTGGCCCCGCCGACTGCGCGAGGAAAGCCGGCGGCGAGGAGTGCGTTCAACGAGAGGGCCGGACGAAGTGCGTGTGGTCTACCATCCCGCCTACCGGGGAAAGCGGACGCCCCGGGACGTGGTGAAGGCGAGATACTGAGGGAGATCGATGCTGTGGACACGCGGCGACCGCAATGCCGAAGACGAAAGTCCCAACGCGGAGCGCCGATCACATGCCCTGAGAGAGTTGGGAGTGAGTGTGGCTGGGTAATGGAGCAAAATGTAATGCATGGTTTACTTTATGTAATCTGCGATTGTCAAATCGGCCTGCTGGCACACCTCATGTGACACGGGACGATGCCATCGCTTGCGACTGCCGACGCCACCTCGCAGCTTCCCCGCGCGAGATTGCCGCCAAGAGAGACGCGCGGCTCCCCGCCCGAGACGAGGCAGGCAGCACCAATGGACCGGGCGAAAGCCGAAGCCCACCTCCGAACCGATTCCGTTTGATGACCGACATCTTCGAGCCCGGGAAGCGGAGCGAAATCATGTCGCGCATCCGCGGCCGGGACACCACGCCCGAGATGATCGTTCGCAGGATCGCGCACGGACTCGGGTTCCGGTTCCGGCTCCACCGCAGGGATCTTCCCGGTTCCCCCGATCTCGTGTTTCCCAAGTACCGGGCAGTGATCATGGTCCACGGGTGTTTCTGGCACAGGCATCCCGGCTGCAAGTATGCGTCCAGCCCGAAGACGCGCGTGCGGTTCTGGGAGGACAAGTTCGAGGGTAACGTGGTGCGGGACCGGCGCAATGAGGAGGCGCTCGGCGAGCTTGGCTGGCGCCTGATGGTGATCTGGGAGTGTGAGACGAGGGATCGGGAGGCGGTGGCGGAGCGGATCGTGGGGTTTCTGCAGTGTGGCGATGGCGATTAGTTCTCCCGCTTCGGGCCCGCCCGATCCGTTTGGACCGGTCGAGCGGGATCCGGGACATTCTTCAGGGGACAGGCTCATGCGTTGGTGGCCTGCAGGTTATACTATCTCGGCGGGGAAACAGCTAGACCGACGGGGACCCGAGGTCGGTGCGTTCAGCCGACGCGGCGGAACCTTGCGGCAGAAAGGTGAGGGCCCAGACATGAAGGCCACGAGCGTTCGTCAGGCCTCCAGGACCAAGCCCGGAGCGGAATCCCGCTTTCCGTTCCGCGTGCACGCCCGGGCAATTGCCGCCTTGGGGCGGGATTTGGTCACCGACGACGTGGTCGCCGTCATGGAACTAGTCAAGAACTCGTACGACGCGTTGGCGACCCGCGTTGACGTGAAGATCCGCCCGGGCCGGGATCTCTTCAGCGAGCACGAGTACATTGAGGTGTCCGACGACGGCCACGGCATGGACCACGACACGGTTCGCGATGCGTGGTGTGTGATCGCGACACCGTCCAGAACCGATCGACCATTCGCGAAGGCCGGTGATCGCGTTCGTGCGGTTACGGGCGAGAAGGGACTCGGGCGGCTCGCGGCCGCGAGGCTCGGCGACGACATCCGTGTTCGCACCCGGCAGGCCGCTGGTCCCGTCTTCGAGTTCTCGTTGAACTGGAGCGACCTCTTCCGGGCCGAGGACATCGGCGATGCGGGAATCCGATTGTCCACGCTGCCTGACGAATCGTTCGACCGGGCGCACGGTACGTCGATCCGGATCACGTCCCTTCGAAGCAAGTGGCAAGGGGAGAAGATAGATGCTCTTGGCAGGGATCTTGCCAGACTCGTCTCGCCGTTCGGACCGCAGGACTTCGCGATTCGCCTGGATGCCCCGGGACGAGACGGCACAGCCGATATGCGTGAGATCCGCCTGCCACGGTACATGTCGGAACCGAAGTACAGCATGGCGGGCAAGGTCGATGCCGACGGGACCATCCACTGGCGCTACCGTCATCGGCCAGTCGGGGGTGCGGGTGGCAGGGAGGAGGCGAGGGTGGATGACGGCGCCGGAAACGGGGAAGCCGGGCTTCCTTGTGGTCCGTTCGAGTTCGAGATCAGGGCATGGGATCTGTCGGCCGACGACACCCGAGACATGGCGGAGCACTACCGAGAGACCCGCAGCCGAATCCGGGGAGTGATCAGGGAGCATCGGGGGATCTCGTTGTATCGCGACGATGTTCTCGTGCTCCCCAAATCCGAGCGTGCCCGTGACTGGCTCGGGCTCGATCTTCGCCGCGTCAGCCGCGTCGGCACGCGTCTCAGCACCAGCCAGGTCGTCGGCTACGTTCGGATCGGCAGGGTGGACAATCCCGGCATCGTCGACACCAGCGACAGGGAGCGTCTGGTCGCCAATCCCGCCTCCGAGGCTTTCCTTGCGTCGATCCTGCGCGTCGTGGAGATCCTCGAGAATGAGCGCGACACCGACCGGACCAAGGAGAGGAAGCACCTGTCGGCCAAGGATCTGTTCGCCGACTTGACGGTTGAGCCCCTGCTGTCACAGGTGCAAGCGATTCACGAAGAAGGCGGGAACGTTGAAGACGCGATTGCGGCCATCCATGGGTTCGCTCCCAGGCTGGAACGGGCCAGGGAGGACATTGAGCGCCGTTTCGGGTACTACAACCGCATGGCTGTTGTGGGCACCATCGCGCAGATCGTCATTCATGAGATACGGAATCAGACCACAGTGATTGGACGTGGTCTGAAGAAGGCCGCCGCGGTTGCCGCAAAGGTCGGGGACGAGGCGCTGGGCCGCGCGGTGGATCTGGCGGCGCAATCTGCGAAGACGCTCGACGCCCTTGCGGAGCGTTTCGCTCCCTTGGCGCGGCGGGCGTACCGACCGGGTCGACGGATGTCGGTGCTGGAAGAGGCGATTGACCGGTGCTGCGAAATGCTGGGACCGGAGTTGCGGTCGCATCGGGTGGCGGTCGAGAAGAAGCTCGAAGCCGGGACGCGAGTGCGGATCGACCCTGCGGAATTGGACACCGTGATCCTGAACCTGATGACCAACTCGTTGTACTGGATGTCGCGAAAACGCGGGAAGCACCGCCTGCGGTTCCGCGCGGCACCCGGGCCGGCTGACGGTCGTGTCACGGTGTCAGTTGACGATACGGGACCGGGTGTCGATGTCCGGGATCGCGAACTCGTGTTCCGCCCCGGCTGGACCAGAAAGCCGGGAGGCATTGGAATGGGATTGGTGGTTGCGTCGGAGATGGTGGAGGACCGCGCCGGCGGGATGCAAACCATCGTTCCGGGCGAGCTGGGTGGAGCGACTTTCGCGTTCGACCTGCCTCTGGTGGACAGCGGCGGAAGCGGAGATAGCCGGTGAGTAGCGGGCTGCGGGTTCTGCTGATCGACGACCAAGCCAGTGTGCGGACGGTGCTGGAAGGTGCACTTGAGGAGGACGAAGGACCGGCCGGAGACGGATCTGGATGGGTGGTTCGGGGCCAAGGGTTCGACGGCGTCGATGACGCGCTCATCGGTTTTCGGCCCGACATGGTGGTTCTGGACCTCGTCGAAGGGGAGGTTTCCGACGAACGGAACTCGGGGAACCGATCATTTGATCGGATAAGGGATGTCTGGTTCTGCCCGGTCGTTGTCTACACCGGCTTCGCCGAGGAGCGGTCTTTCGAGGACCATCCCCTGGTCGTGCTTGTGCCGAAGGGAGTGAGCTCGGAGGAGAAGGTGCTCGTCGAACTCCACAAGTTCGTATCGGTTGCGCGCATGATCCGATCGGTGCACGACGACTTCGACGCGCGCATTCGCGAGGCACTGCGAGATTCGGTGGACGCCCTGGAAAGGCAGATCCCAGTGGGTAGCGAGTCCCACGACGCAGTTCTGTCCCGTGCTGTTCGCAGGCAGGTTGCGGCACGGGTTGATCTTGCCGCCTCTGCTGGAACCGCCCTCCGCGCTTGGGAACGCTTCCTTGTCCCGCCGCTGGGACACGACCTGCTCACGGCGGACCTGCTGAGGCGCAGAGGCGGTGAATGGGACGATCCGGGGGCGTTCTGTATGGTGCTCACCCCATCTTGCGATTTGGTCTCAAGCGGGGACCGAATCCCCAAGGTTGAGCGGGTCCTGGTGGCGTGGTGCGAGCCATTGAGGCAACTCGGGAAGATGCAGTTGGAGCCGGGAAAGCCTCTGAGTCAGGGCCAGAGGAACTCTCTACACCCTATCCTTACGGAGGGAATGCTCGACCGGCACCTCATTGTCCCCGAATTCCGGGGCCATGTACCCCTGATGGCCGCCAATCTCAAGCGCCTGGAACTCGTCGAGTGGAAGAGGATCGATCTACGACGGAACGGCAGGCACGCCGAGGGTGCGGAGCTCGTGCGAGCGGCGTCCACCGACAGTCCGTTCCGCGAAATGGCGGTTTGGGCGTACCTGAAGGTGACCGGCCGCCCCGGGATGCCGGACACCGACATCGAGCGGTGGCTCGGAGAAATCTCCGGTCACTTGGAGACAGGCGGATCCGCATGACGGCGATCGACCTGTTCTGTGGGGCGGGGGGGCTGACGCTGGGCCTGCGCCGGGCAGGTTGGGCGGTCGTCGCGGGTGTCGACGTGGACGAAGCAGTGCGAGAGACCTACGAGAACAACAACCACGGTGTCCGATTCGTGTCGGCCGACATACGATCCGTCTCCGAGCGGGAGGTTCGGACGTTGGTGGGTGCGGCCCCGGCCGCGGAATTGCTCTTGGCCGGTTGCGCCCCCTGCCAGCCCTTTTCCAAACAGCGTCGAGCCGGGCTCCGGAAGCGCGGGGACGCCACCCTTCTTGGGCAATTCGCGCGCCTTGTCAGGGCGTTGGAACCGAAGGTCGTCCTGATGGAGAATGTCCCGGGCATCGCCGCGGTACCGGGATTCAGTTCATATAGACGTTTCCTAAAGACCCTGCGCGACTGCGGCTACGCCTGCGACCATGGGATTCTCAACGCACGCGACTTCGGCGTACCGCAGCATCGCCGCCGACATGTGTTGCTGGCTGCGCGCGGATCGCCTGTCAAGCTACCGTCTCCCGCCCATGGTCCGGCCACGAACGGGTTGACGGTGCGTGCAACCATAGGGCGCTTCCCCGGCATAGCCGCTGGCGACGGCAACTCCTCCGTCCCAAATCACTACGCCGCGCGGCTGTCGGAGCGGAATCTCCAGAGGATCCGAGCCACCCCTGCCGACGGCGGCAGCCGCCGGGATTGGCCGGAGCGGCTCAAGCTGGATTGCCACAGCCGCACGAACGGATTCAGCGACGTGTATGGACGGATGTGGTGGGACCGGGTCGCCCCTACCCTGACCAGCCGTTGCAACAGCCTCTCGAACGGACGTTTCGGTCACCCCGACCAAGATCGCGCGATCAGCCTCAGAGAAGCGGCGGCCCTTCAGACATTTCCCGACGACTACGAGTTCTTCGGAACCAGGAACCGCATCGCCCGCTGGATCGGCAACGCGGTGCCGGTGGCGTTCGCGGAAGCGCTTGGGAGGGCGGCGAGAAGGGCCGCCGCCTGACACTTGGGTCGGCTCGTTCTGGCCCGACTGCCCCATCGCCGATAGCGGAAGACATAATCAACGACGACGGGGAGAAACGGGCGGGTGGGCGCCCGGTGGGGTCCAGGTGATCGGGGGGAGTGCCAACTGCGGTTTCCAGAATGTGAATCCGAGTTGACATGACCTTGGGTGTGTGCGTGGGCAGCGTCCATCGGTTGAGACCACCCCGCCCCGGTGGCTTCCCCCGCGAGTCCCCTGGAAAGCGATCTCACCACGCCTCCAACCGATTGAGGGAAGGCCTCGGCCATGGTAAGAGCCGCCTTGACCACGATGGTCGATCCGTCGTACGACGATCTTCCCGAGCAAAGCGGGGCGGTTCCGGGAAGTATGATGGGGAGAGAGGGTTCAAGGGGTCAGTGGTGTAGGCGGTGGTGGGCGCGCCACTAACACTAACACAACCGACGCTGCCCGTTCAGTGGCTACTCGATCCCCGAGACGTGGGCAATCCCTCGCCCGTTTGGGATGAGATTGAAATCGGCAGTCGCCAAGAGCTTTGCTTGTCGCTCTGCGGACGCATCGAAATCATGGGTTACGCGACGCGCGGCGGTAGTCATGAAACCAAAGCCATGATCCAGATGGCAGTCCCAGCTGCGTCCATCTTCCCAAGTAATCTGGAGTATGCGTTCGTGCGGCACGTGTCTTGGCTTCCGGTGAGAGATTTCCACCTCCATCGATCGGGTGGCAAAGAGACGGGTAATGGCGTTCTTGGCTTCGAGTGGTTTCGCCCAGTCGTCCTGAACGAACTGCGGTCTGTACTTCAGATTTGCTGGGTGCACGGTAACGACCCGGAATCGTGTATCCCGTGTGGCATCGCCACCGATTTGAACCAGCTGGGCCAGGACTTCTAGAAGCAACCGAGCTACCAACGGCGAGCGAACGTACCGGTCCGAATATAGCACATCCCGAACGGGTATCCGTTGCCGCAATCGAACCTGAAGGTGTGGCGATTTGTCGATAATCTCCTTCCAATACCTCGAGCCGAGAGCATCGAGTGATCCCCTCAGCGGCTCGGCCAGTTCGACTCTATCCTCCTTTCCGGGTGGAGGCCCGTACAGGGTAGCGGGGTCGACGCGATCTAGCTTGGCGACTGGGGCTGAGGGACCACGAACAACGTAAGCGCTCTCGCCGGCCACACCCCAGTTCAGTCCTGGAACAAGCGCGTCTCCCGACTGCGCGGAGAATGCCAGCACTCGGCCAGGACCACCCAGCTCTGCCAGAATGTGATGCTCCCCCCCACCCCGGATTCCCCGGAGGAGGCGAACCCCAAGTGAATGGCCCCAGATCGCCAAAACCAGGCGCTCTTGCCGAGGAATCGCGTCTACATTGTGTGGCAAGACGATTTCCACTGTCCGCGACTCATCCATCCATCGCGCGAGATCTCGCCTGATCACCCAATCTTGCAGCGCCCAAAAGTCGAATTCGCCTCCAAGGTGCAGCCTGACTAACGTGATTGCATCGTCGGCGCGGAGCGTCCTCTGGATGGCCAGAGAAATGGGGTCGTATTCCAGGCGCGTCTGAGGTCCAAAGAGCTGAGCTTCGGTCGGGAGTTCGAGTGCCGCCAAAAAGGCGTCGCTTAGCAAGGCCAAGCCCGCGTGGCGGTCCAAATCTCCGAGGTAGTGATGCGTGTCATAGGATATGAGACAGGCGTGACATGCCCGGTCGCATTTTCGCGGACACATGAACGTGTGGCGAGCTCGGCGCAGCAGTCCTGGTAAGTGCTCCCCGGTCTGTGCCACGAACCCAGCTCCCCCGGTGGCTTGGTCATAAAGCAGGATGGAGTAGTTCTGCTCGCCGGTCTCCTCGACACGGGCGGGCTCGACGGACCAGCCGATTTCCCGATCTTCGACGCCGATTTTCTCCGCGAGTGATTGT
Source organism: Gemmatimonadota bacterium (assembly GCA_009840215.1). Classification (GTDB taxonomy): domain Bacteria; phylum Gemmatimonadota; class Gemmatimonadetes; order Longimicrobiales; family Gaopeijiaceae; genus Bin94. Next base: position 15,138 of record VXOC01000026.1, read on the forward strand.
CGCAGCGCCACGGCTACAGATGACGCGGTGACGGCGTCGAGCGGTTCGTCCATTTCCAGAGACCGCAATTGCACCTCGAAGACATCAGTGCCTTTCGATACGCCAAGCCACTCATTGGACCGAATCGAATATGTGTCGTGGTTACCGCGGCACACACCGTCCGGGCCCGTCGCCGAACCGCCGCGCAGGGCCTTGTGGTCCTTCATCTGCGGAGGCAGTTCTCCGTTCCTCTCAAGCTCCGCTGCGGCGCGACCGCATCGTAGGCAGATGGCGAAACCGTGACCGTGCTCGCCGGTGGTGTAGAAGAACACCCTGCCATGCGAGCTGTAGCGAAAGCGCCCCAAGCCTGGACGCGCGAGGCTTTGCCACTGCTCACCCCCGACGGAGATCCACGGTCTCCGTGCGGGAACGTAACTGAAACGACTGAGGTCGTTGTCGGCCCTTTCCTGTATGTCGACTGCGAACCCGGCCGGCTGGAGGTAGCTTCTGACCTTCAATTGGGATGGCCGATCGACACAGATATCGGATTCGCACATTTCGGGTTGGTGGAGAGACATGCCAATGGTGCCGCACCGGCGGCACCGCCATGCGTGGCGGAGAGCCTGGGTTTCCTGGAGAGGTTCGTCCGCGGCCGGGATCTTCCAATTCAGCGTTAGGCCCGAGGAGGTCAGGACCCTCCCGTCTACCACAACGTCGGATCCTGGCGCGTATTCCCTGAGAGCATCTGACAAATCCCTTGTGGGATACTGACGAGCCCGTGCCAGATTGTCCTCTCGACTACCGTCATCATCCTGGTGCTTTCGCCGGTTCAGGTCCTCCGCGGTCGTCGTGACAAAGGGGACGACCTGAGTCGGAAACCCATATCCAGGAAGGAAGTTCCGCAACGCCAGGTCCTTCAGCAGGTACTCCTCTCGCAACCTTCGAAGCTGAAGCTCAACCGCTCGACGAGCCGAGTCTGTAGCTGGTCGTGTTTCGAGGCCTTCCAACTCGCTGATCAAGGGCACGAACTCCTCGTTCCAGCTGTTCTCTGCCGCCCTGGCCCGATTGGCTACCATCGACAAGAGCCGACCGGCATCCAGCCCGTCCAATGCAGAGCGCCTGAGCAGGCGCCCTGCACCTTCTCTAGTCCACCTGTCGGCTGGGGCGTCATGTTCCAGCCAGCGTACGAAGCGGTCGGACACTGAAGACGTGTCGTCAGATCGCTCAAAGAACCAGCCCGAGGTCAATCGGTGAATCCTCTGACCGCCGTGCATGACCGTGAGAAACCTGGCCAGAGCAAGGGCGTTAAGGTGACGTTGGACAATACGCTCGCTGTGGAGACCTACCTGACTGACGTGGAGCTTCGTCTCGAACGGCCACCACGGCCTCCGAAACACCCATTCGCCGTGCGGCGAATTGTTGCACAGGGTAAGACCGAAGGCGCGAGCCTCCTGTCGTCTTCCGGCCCTCCCAGCGCGCTGCAGATAGTTCGCCGGGCTTGGCGGTGCGTTGTTCATAGCCACCGCCGACAGGCCTCCTATGTCGACGCCCATCTCCATTGTCGTGGAGCAGCTCAGAACGTTGACTCTTCCCTTGCGGAAACGTTCCTCCAGCTCACTAAGACGTGCAGCATCGATTTGGGCCGAGTGCTCAGCTACCTGAAAGTAGTCGACGAGAGAAAAGATGCGACGACTCCACCCCTGCCATACGCCGAGGCGCTTCAGTTCAGCGATATCATCGTCGTTTCGGATAACCTCATCGATGTGTTCCCGGCCAAATGTGGCATCCGTGGAGCTGCGCCAGAACGGAGTCTCCAATCGAGGCATCCTGATGGACGTCGCTGTCAGCGTGTCGCGGGTAAGCCCTGGTGCGACATACGGAGTGAGGCCCAGGAGGGTAGTGTCCAACACACGCCGAGTCATCGGACATAGCCAGGCGTCGGTCACCTCACGGAACTCAACCCGATCTCGGAGTCGGAGTCGGCGTCCTTCACCGGTCGTGTCTAGGATGGGGCGCAGTTGGCGCCACGCCGCAAGCAGACAGGCGTTAATCTCAGACTCGGCCTCCCGACTGACCGAGGGATCCACGTCCAAGGCTAGGCGAAGAAGCTGCACCAGCCGGGATCGGCGCGTGCGGGGTGCCGAAAGGGGCCACTTGACGGCTCCCTTGAATCGCTCCGCGTCGGGACCAATCAGGACCGTGGGACGGTGGGGGACGCCTAGCCAAGGGATGAATTTCGGCGACACGTCGATGGCGCGCCTACCTCGGATCAAATGGTCCAAAGCGGTCTTGAGGAAGTTCCTCCACTCGGAAGGAGGTAGCCCTCGGGCGCGCCATGGATCTGGAGTCTCCGGGCGTTCGGGTAGGTCAGGGTAGTCCACCGCAACGAATCCGAGCGTCTCTAACGAGTTCTGCCGCTTAGGGCGGCGCGCAAACTCTCGGAGGAGTGCAATCTCGGCTAGGTCTGTTGAGGTCAAATCAGACAATGGGAGATGTCGCCAATGCTGTGGAAGCCACTTCGCAACTTCGGTCTCTTGCGAAAGCTTGTCGACTACCTCGACCCAGGCGCGGCGACCTGCTCTCGGAGCCTCGGCAGCAGCGAGCTTTGCGTGCATGTCGTCCAACATCCGCTGGATCCGAGGGTTCTTGGGGGTCAGAGACGTAAGCGCCTTGATGTCTTTCCTTAGCCCTTCGATCGTCTCTGGGTTGACTGCCCGATCGGCTCGCGCTGCCGCTACCATATGGTAGACTACACTACGTGTGTAGTTGCGTTCGGAGTCGAGCTGCGCGTCCAAAGCGAACCGTGCCGTGCCCTGGCGACTGTCAGTGAAGGTGAGCAGCCGTCGGCCGTCGGACGGAACCCGCTCGATACGTTGAGGTAAGGGAGGGGTATACTCCAGTACGACCGGGATGGCGTTCCGGAGAATCAGTGACGCTCCGCCGCGAAAGGGTCTCAGCAGCCAATCGGGCCGACGACTGCTTCGGCATTCGGGACACCTCGGCAGTCCTGAATGCGTCTGGCCGACCTCGCCGAACTCCAATGAACCGTCGTGGCTGGGCGCGACCAAGCGGCCGGTCTCTCGGTCTAGATGTACCGGTTCCAATCCGGGCGTGGTCGGATGGGCCAGATACCTGTCCAGCGTGTTTTGAAGCTCACGCTCTTCGTCAACGCCGTCATACTCATCGGCTTCGAGGTCTACGAGTTCCGGAAGGTCTTCGCTGTGCTCGATAGCTCCCACGGCACGAGGTGCGATGGTCTGTCCCTCGTCTTCGAGTTTACCGGTCAGATACTCCTTGCCGCACTCGGCGCACAGCACCATCGCCAACACAAGCGATTGGCATTGATCGCAGCGCTCTCGCCGCTCGAAAAACAGTTTACCGAATGCCCACTCGAGATCATCGAGAGGAGTGCCGTTCCGTCCTGGGCACCGATTGGAGATGCAAGCCCACACTCCCCCCTGAGTGCGATGGAACAGGTGACCACGTACGCGGATGAACGGCTCGCCATCGACGACCGCATCGGTCGCCAGATCCATGAGCTCGAGCGTCTTGTGACGCTCTCCTTGTGAATTGACCTCCCTCTCCGTGCCGAGCCGCGCTCGTGTAAGCTGGGCGACAGTTTGAGCGCCGCCAGAGCCGAGTAGTGTTTGACGCATCGCCCGGACTTCCTTTGTCGATGCTAACGCGATCCCTCGCTGCTCCCGGGTCATACTGCGCAGCTCGTCCATTGATGGAACCGGTTTGTCGGCCTGGGAGAACTGAGCCGGCAGTCCAGGGGGACTGCGCTGTCCGCGGACCAGATGAACGCGGTCGCTGACGATGCCCCCAACATCGGCCAGGAATCGCCGCAATTTACGCTCGCTGTCGGGGCTGTCGTCCCCGATCGTCGCGGATGTGGCCACGAATCTCACCTCGGTCGGCTCGACACCGAAAGAATGGAGTACTCGCCGCAGTAGGAGTGCGATCTCAGCGGATCGTGATCCCTGATAGGTATGGGCTTCGTCGAGGACGACCCAACGCAACATGCCCTTCGATTGGTCAATGATCGGCCGATCTTCGGTGCGGACGAGCATGTACTCGAGCATCGTCGCGTTGGTTACCAGGATGGGTGGGGGGTCACCTCGAAGCGTGGTTCGGTCTCCGACCAACTCGGGGGGCAATCTCTTCTTCGCAGCTGCCGACAACGTCCGCGGTGTGTCACCCTTGTACAGGCTGAAGCGAATATCCCCGCCAAAGGGCCGGGACCAAGCGCTCAGACGGGCTCGTTGGCTGTTGATGAGAGCGTTTAGGGGGTATAGGAAGAGTGCCCTGACCCCACGGAGTCGTCCTTGTTCCGCGCACTGGCGCGCCAAGTCGTCAAGGATAGGCACCAGGAATCCTTCGGTCTTACCCGACCCTGTACCACTAGTGATGATCACCGATTGCGGGTCTGAGCGCTTTAGCTGCTCCCACGCGGACATTTGATGGGAGAACGGATGCCATTCCGATGGGAAACGATACTCGGCGAGGCGCTCGTCCTCCGACTTGCGGTCCATTGCCAAGACGAGCTCCTCGGTCAGGAAGCCGTCGATGGCCAGTTCAAGCATTGATCGGTCGGCCTGCTCCCAGTCAAAGATTGCCTCGAAAACCGGGTCTGCGAGGAAGCTGTCTGGATGCCCTGGGGGCTTCTGAAGCGCGTCAGACAGAAACGCGCGAAGTGGGTCGGTGCGCGGGCCGTAGATGCCGAGTAGGGAACTTGCCGACCGCTCAACGAGATCGCGGGTCAGCGATTCAAAGAACCTGGGTGGGGAGGATCGTGACATTCCTAGGACGTCTTGTTCAATTGTCGGTGGATCTGTTCACTCTGTTTGCGGCCGAAGCAGAAGAGCTGCGCCAGCCATAGTGCCTCGTCAAACCAACTCCGGTGGTTGGCTCGTACTTGTCGGATTGCCCGTGCGAGCTCCTCTGAAGCCGCGTCTCCCGCCACAACAAGTGCGGCGGTGAGCGCCGGCGAATCCGCGACCGCAACTCGATTGTCGTCGACCATTTCGGTTCCTCCGTGTCGAAAGAGCGCCCCGCACCAACGGTGATCAGCGACAATCCGCTGGACCTCGGCGGACATGCCAGGAAGGTCGGTTACAGCCCGCTCAGGCATGGTATTGGCCGGGCAAGCGAGCCGGTGCTCGAAATACCGCCGGCGCAAGGTCCGCAAATGCTCGGGATTCACGATCTTCGAAGCATCATCCGATATCGGACGGCAGGCGACTCGGTCACGCAGGAAGCCAAAGGCGGCCTTAAGGCCCACGAGGTGAGATGTGACGCGGTCGATACTGGCGTCCGTCTGACCCGCCAGGATTTCCCATGCCTGGTCGGTGTCACCCATCTCGTCCAATTGCCCCTGCCAATACGCCGCGTAGGACTTGTACGCTTTCTTCCAGCTGGTCAACGGAATCTGCCACCACGCGAACGGAAACAACTCCATCCGTTCCCAAAGCAGCTCGAAATCGGATTCGGAGGCATCAGCAGCCGCCATCACACAGGCGACCGGATTCCGGAACAGGGCACGGAGCAACGGAAAGGCCATCACCGGCAGCGATTCCTGTCTCAAGTACCCGAACACCAGATCCCAGTCCCCGTGGCCCGGATCGCTGGCCATTCTTCGGACTATGGATCCAAACGCTTCATGGGTGGAGCGATAGTCCGTCATGGCCGCCTGCGCGGATGCTTGAGCTACGTTTGTTGCCTCAGCTGAGTCGGGATCCCTTCCTTGGGCTGGTTCGCCAGCGTACCAGGCCATCGGCCGGACACGCTGTCGCGCCCCGAGCCGTCCGAGCACCAGATAGGGACCGGGCGCCAGTGAATCGATGGGGATGCTCCACTCCGCACGAGCGTTTCGGACAAGGCAGACCAGCTCCTCGTCTGGCTCCAAGAGCGACAGCATCTCCACGCTCAGGTCGTCCAGGTCGGATGCGGAGATCTGTTGTAGGCTCCGCGGGTCCAATCGGATGGTCGTTTCGTCCGCGAGGGGCTCGAACTCCAGATCGAAGCGGGTAACGGAGATGCGGGCTGCTGGCAGCGGTTCGCCGGTCTCAGCGTCCACGATCGCCAATCTCACTGCAGCTCCCGGGCTGTCGGTCAGCTCGAGGCGGTCAGCGATTTCGAGATCTAGTTGCGCCAGATCGAGTACGTAATGTCCGTGATTCACCTCCGGGATTTCCCGAACAAATCTGTTGCCGTGCGGTGTGGAGTCCAAATCCTGATCGCTTGAGAACTCCCCTGTGATCTGATACCGGGCGGACCCTGGTACGATGACTTCGGCATGGATGCCTGCGATCGATCCTTCGGTGACGCGGGCATTCTCAGAAAGCGGAAAACCACCTGGGTCAAGGAAGGCGGCGCGCTTGGCAGGAAAAGGCAGAATCACCTCCATTCTCCCTCTCCCGAACCAATCCACCACAACGGTCAGCTCGCGCGGCACTTCACTCGTTGCGCGTAGGGCCAGTAGGTAGTCCTCGGGATTCTCGCGGCCTCGTGCCTCAAGGCCAGCACCGTCCGCCACACCAGCGACGATGTTGCCGAACCCGGTGAATCTGATTTCCCCTTGGTTCGGATCCTGCGAAGGATGAATCGTGATGTCCGCGCCCCGTGGCAGCATTCCGGTCGCCACCGAATAGTAGACCTCGTCGTTCTTGATGTACCGCAGCCGACCCCATCCTCGAATCTCGCCGGATTCCACTGCGGAGAGCGAATACGGCTGCCAGACTCCGTCCGGGGTTTTCGGCTTCCACTGGAGATAGTCCTCCGGCACTCGTTCGACGGGGACTCCGTCTCGCAGTTCGTGGACCTGTGGTCCCCCTTCGAAGAACACAGTGACGCCGTTGTCAAAGCTCTTCGGGGAACCAACAAGGTGATACTCGATCCCGGAGCTATCGAAGTCGGCGTCCGTCTCGATGGTGATCCGCGTTCCGTCCTCAGAGCGAAACCGAGCTTGTCCACTAACCCAGTAGACAGCCCGTTGGCACTCATTGCCAAGAGAACCTTGCTGCTTCGCTTCTCCCGTGACACGCTCGACATCCACGCTCCCTTCGGCGGCGACCAGACACCAAGGCTGCGTCGACCGCACTGACCCCTGGCCAGCGAACCGACAGATAGACCGAATGCCGTCTTCACTATCGTCGGGAACAAACACCCAGGGCAGATCCCCTAGTCCCGAAGCTCCACGAAACAGGTCGGTAGAGTACTCGTCGTCGGGGATTCGGGCGACCAACGTTCTCGCGGCTGCCACTTCGCGCGTATGAGTCTCTTTCGCAGCGGGGAAGAGTTCGAGACGGTACGCGCTTCCGTCCTCGACCGTCTGTTGCTTCTTAGCCACGGCTAAGGCACGAAAGGGCTTTCCGGCGCGCTGCGTTCCCAGAGTGAAACGTGACGCTGCGTTGGTTTGGGCCCAACCCGGGAATAGGCGGTGGACCGCCTCCTCGCGGATCTTCTTGGGGAGATCGAACGATCCTCGAAGTTCCCAGTTTCCATTGCCAACTCGCACAAGGTCCACGTTCCAGCGAACGTCGATTCGTGCCCGTCTCGCGCCCTGAATGGCGCCGACCAGCAGACCGTTCAACAGCTCGCGAGCCACTTGGTCGGTGACCTTGACTGGCAGTTCGTCACGCCAACCAGGACGCATCCGATCCAAATCCAAGACCGGTGTCTGCGTGTCCCCCAGCTCACGTTGGAGTCGACAGATCTCTTGGATGAGCTCGCCGCACAGATCGTACACTACGTCCCGGCGCCACGCCCTTGGGAGGCGATTGCGTACGCGTTCCGCCAAGTCGCGGGGCGGGACTCCAGCCGAGCCGAACAGCTGGAACTCGTCCAGTAGGTCCTCCAGGTAGTGACGTAAATGGGTCTTCTCCCGCAGGATGAGCTGCTGCGGCAGTCCGCCCTCGCAAACCAGAGTCCCCAGATAGTTCCGGTTGTAGCCCGCTCTGTGAACGGTGCGGCCCCACGCGCGCAGTCCCCTGGTGACCAGTAACCGCAGCTCGCCATATCGATAGTCGCCTGGGGCGAACTCGGGGTGTCCGAGTGCCTCAACCAGTGGCTGCCATTTCCATACGCCCGACCTGTAGTTGCAACGCCACCATTCCGATGCCCAAAGACAGAAGGCCATCGCTCCCTTTGGTCCAATGGCGCGCTGATGGAAGTCGCGCTCCTCGAGTTCGTCCGACAGAATCAGCTGGAGTTCTTCGAATTCCGAGTCGCGGATTCGGTAGCGATAGAGGGGCCGGCCATCGGGACCGAGCAGGTTACGCGCGGTGAAGAACTCTCGCAGGAATGTCTCTGCTGTCTTCAAGGGGGCGGGAACGGGCTGAAGGATGATGATGGAATGATGATAGCGATACAGACTACGGACCTCGCCCGCCGCGTTCAAGTGGATTCAGTCAGTCAAGCCCTACGAGTGCCGGAAGGCGAAGGGAGGACCGGAGCACAGATCATCGTTCGGCAGGAGCACGAGCCGTGGTGCTGGGGCATGGACCTTACCGACCTCGGGGCGTTTGGAGTGAGAATGGAGATTCGAGTATACGTCCATCCATGCCGTTGCCCACCCCCCTCACCCAGTAGCGTGTTCACAGAGGCGCCGGGCGGCGGAGTCGGGCCGGGGTGTCTCGG
>VXOC01000224.1 GCA_009840215.1 Gemmatimonadota bacterium
CACCGAGAGCGGCGAGGCGCCGGGCTGGCAAGGCGCGACGAAGGGGGAATAGCAGCGCTATTCCCCCGAGGAGCAACGCAGAGCGAAGCGATCCAGACCGGATGCATCGCCGCTCGAATGCCGGGGGGATTTTGTCCGCGGGCTGCCAAGTCAGCGCACCACAAATGACCCCATCATCCCCGCGTCCAAATGCTCGGCGATGTGACAGTGGACCATCCACTCGCCGGGGTTCGACGCCTCCATGAGCAGCTCCACCGTCGATCCGACCGGGACGAGCACGGTGTCCTTCCAGGCCAGGTTGTGGTTCTCGACGCCGTCGCGCGACAGCACCAGGAAGCGCTGCCCGTGCAGGTGGATCGGGTGGTGCATGGGGTGGAAAGCCCCGGCGTCGTTGCGCAACCGGATCCTGACCACGTCGCCCAGCCGGAAGCGCCAGTCGATGTCGGCGTTCTCCGTGCCGGTGGCCTCGTCCCGCAGGATCCAGCGGACTTCGTTGGAGGTCGATAGCCAGTTCATGTTGGGCATCCCGTCGGTCCACTCGACCGGGGGACGGTAGATGGTGTCGATCGAGATGAACTGCTGCACGAGGATGGGCAACCCCTCGATGTCGACCGTCAGGAGGAGCTCCTTGTCGGGTTCGCGGACAAAATGTGGCCGGAATCTGTCCAGCTCGGTGTCCAGGACGGTGTCTGTCCGCAGGGTGGCGTGGCTCCGTGACAGATTCATGGCATTATCCGTCACGGAACCTGTCACGGTGACCGTCCCGAGAGTGTCGACGGCCGCGTAGAACACGCCCCGCATGTGGTCGACCACCTGGACCTGGTTGACAACGGCGAAGGTCCCCGTCTCGGGGAAGCGGACCTCCACCACGTACCGCTCGGCCGGCGCGATCACCAGCGACTCGACCATCATTTCCCGCTGGAAGCGCGACAGGTCGGTGGCCACCAGCTTCATGTCGTGGCCGGCGAAGCTGAGGTTGTAGGTGCGCGTGTTGGAGACGTTGGTGACGAAGAAGCGGACCACCTCGCCCGGGCGGAAGACCGCCTCGTAGCGCTCCTCGCCATTGACCAGCATGACGTTCCCGAAACGCCCCATGATGGCGAAGTTGGCCGCGTCCCTCCCGTACGGCAGGAGCTGGTCGCCGTCGACGAGCAGATCGTCCACCATGATGAACTCCTCGCGGCTGGCCGGGCCGAAGTAGTCGTCGCGCTCGGGGTCGACCATCATGTTGCCGTAGAGTCCCCCGTCCTGCTGGATGTCCTCGCGCACGTGCGGGTGGTACCAGTAGAGCCCCGGGTCGGGGAAGACGACCTCGTAGACGAAGGTCTCGCCGGGCGCGACGGGGTCCTGGGTGACGCCGGGGACGCCGTCGAAGCGGTTCTCGAGGCGGAGGCCGTGCCAGTGGATGGTGGACGGGAGATCGATCGCGTTCGTGAAGCGGACCACGATGCGCGAATGCTGGGCGACGCGCGGCAGCGGCCCGGGGTACTGCCCGTTGAAGCCGTACATGACGAAGACGCGGCCCCCGATCTTGCGCTTCACGATGCGGGCTTCCAAGGAGATGGTGTCGCCGTCGTCAACGTGGAGGATTTCGCGGGGTGTGGCCCACGCGAGGGCCGCGGTGTCGAGTCCCTCGCCCGGCAGGAAGGGGTCCACCGAGGGGCTGACGCCGCGCAGCCCCGGGAGCATGGGGTTGCGCAGCATGGGGATGATCATGTCGCCCGAGCCGCGCACGGAGTCCATGGACATGTTCATGTTCATGCCCATGGCGCGGGTGGAATCTTGCGTGGCGGCGGTGTGGGGGATGGCCGCCAGGGTGGTGATGAGGAGGAGGAGGCTGCGGACAAGTCTGACCGGCGAGGGGTCTTGCCCCCGGGCCGGCCGGTGCCGGGGGACGAAGGGCTTCATGCCCGTGCGGCCCGCGAGTCTACGCGCCACCCCGCCTCAACGCGACCAGGGCGGGACCACGCGGTTCATGCGCGCATAGGCGATCTGCTGGCCGAGGTGCTCGTTCATGTGCGCGACCAGGCGGAAGAGGACGCCCCACGCCGCCATCTCGCGGCCGTAGAGGTTGGCCGGGGCGGACAGGTCGGCGTCGCTCATGCCGCCGACCGCCTGGCGCACATGGTCGAACGAGGTCTTTAGGACCTGGAGGACCTGTTCCTTCCCGGTGACCGCCCGCTCGAAGTTGGGATAGTCCACTCCGGTCGGCGGTGTGACGCCGATGTTGCGGGGCAGGAGGTAGTTGTAGGCGGCGATGTGCATGTAGGCGGCGGCCACGGTCGCCACGCCCTCCATCGGCTGCCAGGAGAAGGACTCGGCGGGCATCGCTTCGGCGAGGGCGACGAGTTTGCTGGCCGAGGTCTCGAACTCGCCGAGCCAGGTCTGGCGGAAGCTGGCGGCGTCCTGGGCGAGGGTGGGGGCGGGGATGAGAGTGGTGGCGAGGGTGAGGGTGGTGGCGGCGATCAGGGTGGTGAAGGTCTTGGTGGGGAGAGGGGTGGGTGGGGTCGGCATGGTGGT